>NZ_MCIG01000011.1 GCF_001705035.1 Curtobacterium sp. UCD-KPL2560
GGAGCACCGCGACGGACCGGGGCGGACGGGGCGGACGGGGCGTCGGCGGTGGCGCGGGGGATGACGCTCGTCGCGTCGCCCGAGTCCGGCGCGGAGCCGATCGAGGACGGCGAGACGGCACCGGCCGGGAGGATCGCGGTCGCGTTCTCGGGGCGCAGCACGGCCGTGCGGTACTGCCCGGTCGCGCGCTGCTGGACGCCCGACATGTGGTCGAGCATCTCGCGGGCGTCGCGCGGTCGGTCCTCGGGGTCGCGGGCCGTCGACCAGGCCACGAGGTCGTCGAGCTCCGGCGGGATCCCGGGCGTCGACGCGCTCGGGGCCGGCACGGTGTCGTTGGCGTGCTGGTAGGCGATCTGCATCGGCTGGTCGCCCTTGTAGGGCTGCTCGCCGGTGAGCATCTCGTAGAGCATGATGCCGAGCGCGTAGATGTCGCTGCGCGAGTCGGCGGACCCGCGGGTGACGAGCTCGGGGGAGAGGTAGGCGATGGTGCCGAGGAGCGCCGCGCCGGTCGCGGTGTTCGCGGTCGTCGCACGGGCGAGCCCGAAGTCGCCGAGCTTGATGCGCCCGTCGTCGGCGAGCAGGACGTTCTCGGGCTTGAGGTCGCGGTGCACGATCCCGGCGCGGTGCGCCGAGGCGAGACCGGCGAGGACGGCCCGGAGGATGTCGGTCGCCTGCTCGGGCGTGAGCGCGTGGTGCTCCTGCAGGAGGTCCCGGAGCGTGATGCCCGGGATGTACTCCATGACGATGTACGCGGTGTCGTCCTCGGCACCCTGGTCGTAGACGCCGACGAGGTTCGGGTGGGAGAGCCGGGCGGCCGACCGGGCCTCCTGGATGAAGCGCTCCCGGAACGCCTGGTCGTCGGCGAGGTGTCCGTGCATGATCTTGATCGCGACCCGGCGCTCGAGCCGGACGTCGGTCGCGAGGTACACCGTGGCCATGCCGCCGCGGGCGATCCGCGAGCGCACGCGGTACCGCTGGTCGATCATGCGACCGATCATGGGGTCCGTGGCGTTGGTGGTCATCGGCGGCATTCTACGAAGCCGTCCTGGTCGGGCCCGCGCTGACGCACCGGTCGTTACCCGATCTCGATCTCGAGGATGAGTCGGGTCGGCCGACCGACCGGCTGCGCGTGTCCGCTACGGACGTCGGGGTCAGAGCGTGGCCAGGAGCGACTTCGCGGTCTGTTCCCACTTCGCGTACTCGCCCGGGTACGCGGAGACCTGCACGGCCTGCGCTGCGTCGGTCAGGGCCATGCCCGACCAGTTCGGGATCGCGAGCAGGCCGCGGGTCTTGCCCGGGTTGCCCTTGAAGAAGAGGCGCGTGGCCGAAGCCGGGTCCTGCAGCGTGGCCTTGTCGCCCCAGCCCTGGCTCGGACGCTGCTGGAAGAGGCCGACCGAGTCGCGGTCGCCGTTCGGCAGGTTGCGCAGGCTCGACTCCTGGAGCGCGGCGGCGAGGGCGATGACGATCCCGCGCTCCGGCACCCCCATGGACCGACCGACCGAGACGATCGTGGCCGCGTTCGCGCGCTGCTCGGCGGAGAGCGCGACCCCGTTGACGCTGGACTGGACGGGGCCGGCGACGGCGACGGTCGTCGGCGCGGACGCCGTCACGGTGGACGCCGGGAGCACGAGGGTCTTGCCCGCGTAGATCGTGCTCGTGTAGGTCAGGCCGTTCGCCGACAGGAGCGCCTTCACCGACACCCCGTTCGCCGTGGCGATCGCGGCGATGGTGTCGCCGGTCCGGATCTGGACGCTGCCGGCCCGCGCCGGAGCGCTCGCGGCGGCCGGTGCTGCGGTCGCCGCCGGAGCCGGGGTGGCCGAGACCGGCGCCGGGGCGGACGCGCCCGGGACGGTCAGGGTCTGGCCGGGGTAGATCGTGGAGCGCTGCGACAGGTTGTTCGCGCTGAGCAGCGCCGAGGTGGAGACCCCCACGCGCGCGGCGATCGCGGACACCGTGTCGCCCTGCTTGACGTGGTAGCTGCCCGTGGCGCTCGCGGTCACGGTGGACGCCGGGCGGGCCGGCGCTGCTGCCGGGGCCGCGGGCTGCGACGCCAGGTGCAGGGTCTGGCCCGGGTGGATGATCGTGTTCCAGCCGAGGCCGTTGCGCACGAGGACGTCCTGCGCGGACAGCCCGAAGCGGGACGCGATGCCGGAGATGGTGTCGCCCTGGCGGACCGTGTACGTGGTCGGCGCCGCCGACACCGACGCGACCGTGGAGACGGTGGCCTGGCCGGGGCGCGCGACCGCGGTGCCGAAGACCGGGCGGTCCCCGACGTTGCGGTCCTGGTCGACCTGCCGCTTCTTCGCGGCGTCGTCGTCGTGTCGGGGCTCGGCGTGGGCGATCGGACCGGTGAGGCCGGCCGTCACCGCGATCGTGCCCGCGAGGACGATGGGCATGGTGGCGAACCGGGCGGATCGTGCGCGCCGGGCGACTTCGTCTGCAGCGTTGTCCACGGGTTTCTCCTGTCTGGGGTGAGCCGTCCTCGCGCGTGCGAGCACTCACAGGTGACTCCACGCTGGCATGGCGTGATTCCCAAGTCAACCAGAGAGTCGAGTGGGGTGCATGTGACTCGTGTGACGAACGAGACCGACGGCACCGGGCGTCTCCTCTGGCACGATGGGTCCGTGAGTGCTGCACCGATCGACGACACGACCCTCTCCGAGCGCTGGCTGACGGTCCCCGACCTGGTGGACATGCTGAGCACCAGCCCGGGGCGCATCCACCGCCTGTTCGAGCAGAAGACTCTGCTCGCCGCCCGGGTCGGTGGTGTCCTCCGGGTCCCGAGCGAGTTCCTGGACGGCCGCGAGCCCCTGCCCGAGCTGCGCGGGACGCTCGTCGTCCTCGGCGACAACGGCTTCACCGACGACGAGGCCGTGCGCTGGATGCTGTCCGAGGAGCCCGCCCTGGGGACCTCGCCGATCGCGGCGCTGCGCGCCGGCCGCAAGGCCGAGGTGCGCCGCGTCGCCCAGTCGCTGCTCTGAGGGACAGTCGCTGCTCTGACGGGCAGTCGCTGCCCTGACGGGCAGTCGCTGCTCTGACGGGCAGTCGCTGCCCTGACGGACCGACCGAAGACGGACGGGAGGCGCGTGGCGACCTCGCCACGCGCCTCCCGTCCGTCGGTGGGTCGCGTCCCGGGCCGCGCGTGCGTCGCTAGGCGACCCGGCGGCTGACCGTGTCGGCCAGCGCGAGGAGCTGGTCGCGCGCGGACGGCGTGAGCGGGGTCGCCTCGAGCGCGGTCTTCGCGCGGTGCACGTGCCGTTCGATCGAACGCTCGACCGCGGCGACCGCGCCGGACTCGGTGAGCGTCGCGCGGAGCATCTGCACCTGCGCCTCGTCGAGCTCCGGGTCGCCGAGGAGCTCGTCGAGGAGCTGCCGTGGGCCGGAGGACAGCGCCTTGCGGGCCGAGGCGATGAGGACGGTGCGCTTGCCCTCGCGGAGGTCGTCGCCCGCGGGCTTGCCGGTCACCTCGGGGTCACCGAAGACGCCGAGCAGGTCGTCCCGCAGCTGGTACGCGACGCCGAGGGGGAGGCCGAACGAGCGGAGGCCGTCGAGCTGGGCCTCGGACGCACCGGCGACCAGGGCGCCGATCACGAGCGGGGCCTCGATCGAGTACTTCGCCGACTTGAAGACGATGACGCGTTGGGCGCGGACGAGGTGCTCGGACTCGTCGATCGACGGCCAGGCGGTCTCCTCGTGGACGTCGAGGTACTGACCGGCCGTGACGTCGAGCCGCATCGCGTGGAACTCCCGCCGCACGATCCGGGCACGGGCGGGGTCGAGCAGGGCCAGGCCCTCGTCGAAGACCGCGTCGCTCAGGGAGAGCAGCAGGTCGCCGAGCAGGAGCGCGGAGTTCGTGCCGTAGAGGGAACGGTCACCGGCCCAGCCGGACTCGGCGTGCAGTGACTCGAACCGGCGGTGCGCCGCGGGGCGCCCGCGACGGGTGTCGGAGCGGTCCATGATGTCGTCGTGCACGAGGGCTGCGGCGTGGAAGACCTCGAGCGCGGCGGCGACGGTGACGATCGCCTCGGCGGTGGTCTGCCGGGACCCCTCGGCCAGGGGGTCGAAGGAGCCCGACCGGCCCGCCACCGACTGCCATCCCCAGTAGCAGAACAGCGCCCGGAAGCGCTTGCCGCCGGACAGCAGGTCCCGCGCGTACCGGTCGAACGGCGCGAGGTCCGGGCTGATCGCGAGGAGCCGCTCACGCTGCTCGTCGAGGGCCCGTTCCACCCGTGCCGAAACGAGGTCCACTAATCGCGTACTCTCAGCCACGGTCCCTACCCTAGTGGAGCGGCTGAGACGTAGACTCGGTCCACTTCCGGCGGTGGTGCCGACCTGACTCCACCGACCCGCACGAACGGGCCGTGACCTCGGTCGAGCCGGAGCAACCAGTGCCCGTCACGACCGGTGCGAGCACGACCAGCGGTCACCAGGACAGCATCCCCAGGAACAGAGGGAAACAAGATGCCACTCTCGGAGCAAGAGCAGCGCCTCCTCGAGGAGATGGAGCGTAGCCTCTACCAGAACGACTCCGACTTCGTGGCGCGCGTCACGCGTCGCCAGGGCCGTCCGAGCTACACGACGATCACCATCGGGGTGCTCGGTGCCCTCGTCGGGATCGCCGTCCTCGTCCTCGCGCTCGTCCTCAAGCAGCCGTTGCTCGGTCTGCCCGGCTTCGTCGTGATGCTCGCCGGCGTGCTCTACGCGCTGCGTCCGGGCATGCGCATGCCGAAGGCCGGGGCCGGTGCGCCGCGCGCCGGGTCCTCCGCGCCGGGTCGCCCCGCGCGTCCCGCATCGTCGGGCGGGTCCTTCATGGACCGGCTCAACGAGCGCTGGGACAAGCGCAACGATCCCGGGCAGCAGTAGCCGCTCCTCCACACGCCTCCACGGGGCCGGTCCTTCGGGACCGGCCCCGTTCGTCGTTCCCGGGGGTGGGGTGACGGACGGGAGGCGCGGGGCGGGGCCGACCCGCGCCTCCCGTCCGGCGCGCCCTCCGACCGCCACCGACCTGTGGAAGTCCTCCACTTCCCTCCACGCGCGCCACCGCGCGCCCGATCGCCGTGTCTGCGCGGATCGGTGCCGCTCGTCCCCACCGCCGGGGCGCTCCAGGGGCCCCCAGAACGGGGGATCCGGGCAGATCGGGGAGCCCTGACCGTTCCGCGGGGAGCGAAGTGGAGTAAAGTGGGGAACACGACGGTCCGGTGGAGCGGAGGGGAGGCCCCGACGTGTTGCTCGGTACCCATGCCCCGAAGCTCGACGAGAAGGGTCGCGTGATCCTCCCCGCCAAGTTCCGGGACGAACTGTCCGGCGGGCTCGTGATGACCCGTGGACAGGAGCGTTGCGTCGTCGTCTACAGCGCGGACACGTTCGAGCAGCTGCACGAACGGATCCGCACCGCACCGATGACGTCGAAGCGCACCCGGGACTACATGCGCCTGTTCCTCTCCGGAGCGAGCGCGGAGACCCCGGACAAGCAGAACCGCGTCACGATCCCGCAGAACCTCCGCGAGTACGCGGGGCTCGAGCGGGACCTCACGGTCATCGGCAGCGGTGACCGTGCCGAGATCTGGTCGACCCCCGCGTGGGAGGCCTACTACGCAGAGGTCGAAGAGGGCTTCGCCGACAACGACGAGGAGGTGATCCCGGGGATCTTCTGATCCGCGGATCGGGACTCCCAGCCGTGGTGCCCTGACACACCTTCCCCGGTGTCAGGTCGCATGGATGGGGATCCGGGTGCGTGGCCCAGGAGGCCGAGGGGCTGCACATGGCCGAAGACCAGCCGAAGTTCCCGCACACGCCGGTGATGCTGCAGCGCATCGTCGACCTGTTCACACCGACCCTCGAGGGGCCGGGCAAGGTCGTCGTCGACGCCACGCTCGGCATGGGCGGACACTCCGAGGCGCTCCTCGAGCGCTTCCCGGAGCTGACCCTGATCGGGCTCGACCGCGACACCGACGCCCTCGGCATCGCGGGGGAGCGGCTCGCCCGCTTCGGCGACCGCGTGCGCCTCGTGCACACGGTCTACGACGGCATCGTCGACGCGGTCGAGGGTGAGGGGTTCCGCGAGGTCGACGGCGTGCTGTTCGACCTCGGCGTCTCGTCGCTCCAGCTCGACCGGGCGGAGCGCGGCTTCGCCTACAGCCAGGACGCACCGCTCGACATGCGCATGGACCGGACCGAGGGGCAGACCGCCGCCGACGTCCTGGCGACCTACGACGAGGGCGAGCTGCGCCGCATCTTCCAGCGCTACGGCGAGGAGAAGCTCGCCGGGCGGTACGCCAAGGCGATCGTCGCCCGTCGAGCCGAGCGGCCGTTCGAGATGTCCGGTGACCTCGTCCAGGTCCTGCACGACGCCACCCCGGTGGCCGTGCAGCGCCAGGGACACCCGGCCAAGCGCGTCTTCCAGGCGCTCCGCATCGAGGTGAACGCCGAACTGGCCGTGCTCGAGCGGGCGATCCCGGCGGCGCTCGACACGATCGCGGTCGGTGGTCGGATCGTCGTCGAGTCGTACCAGTCGCTCGAGGACCGCCTGGTGAAGCGAGCGCTCGTCGCCCGCACCACCTCGAGCGCGCCGGCCGACCTGCCGGTCGAGCTCCCCGAGCACGCCCCCACCTTCTCCCTGGTCGTCAAGGGCGCGGAACTGGCCGACGAGGCCGAACGCGCCGCCAACCCCCGTGCCATCCCCGTGCGCCTGCGCGCGGCCGAGCGGATCCGGAAGTGACATGAGCACGAACCTCGCACTCGTCGACCCTGTCGTCGCCCCGTCGCGTGCCCCGCGCCCGTCCCGCCACGACCGGCCGGAACTGGTCGAGGTCGCGCCCACGAAGGCCCAGCGCCGGGCACGGCCGCGCATCGCGTACGCCGTGGTCGCGGTGGCGTCGCTCGGCATCCTGCTGCTCGCGCAGCTCGGCATCAGCATGGTGCTCAGCCAGGGCGCCTACACGCTGTCCTCGCTCGGCGCCGAGCAGACGAAGCTCTCGCGGACGCAGCAGTCGCTGTCCGAGGACCTCCGGGTGCTCGACTCGCCGCAGAACCTCGCCCGCAACGCGCAGGCCCTCGGGATGATCGCGAACTCCACGCCGGTGTACCTCGACCCGAAGACCGGGCAGGTCTACGGGACGCCGACCCCGGCCGCCCCCGACGAGGCGACCGCGAGCACGGCGAACCAGGTGCCGAACGCACTGCTCGACCCGGTGCCGCTCGCCGCGGGCAAGGGCGACACCGCCACGAGCAAGGAGAACGGCGACGCCGCACCGGCGCCGACCGACGCCGCGACGACGGGCACCACGGGCTCCGCCGCCGGGACCGCCTCCGGCGCCGGCGCCACGAGCGGTGCCGCTGGGAAGACCGCGGGCGCCAGCGCGTCGGGCGGGGCATCGTCCGCGCCCGACGTAGAGTCCGACCCGAACCAGCTCCAGGCGCCCTCGACGCGGTGACCTGCGGCCCGGGACACGCCGTGACGTGGACCCCGGGCACCCTGACGCACCACACGGGAAGGACCGCACCGCGTGACCAAGACGATCCGCAGCCGACGACTGCGCTACAGCGTCGTGATGATCGCCGTCATCGCCCTCGTGGCGGTCTTCGTGATCCGCCTGGTCGACATCCAGGTCGTCCAGGCCGCCGACCTCAACGAGCAGTCGAAGGCCAAGCGCAGCATCCCGGTGACCATCTACGGCACCCGTGGCGAGATCGTCGACCGCAACGGCGTCGAGCTGGCCGACAGCGTGAACCGCTACAACATCACGACCGCACCGCGGCTCGTCAAGGACTTCCGGGGGACCCTCGGCGGCACCCGCGTCAAGGACGTCACGGTCGACGAGGCCCTGCGCGCGATCGCGAAGGCGTCCGGCGGCGACGTCGCGACCATGCAGAAGAACGTCGCGGCCGACCCGCGGTCCGACTTCGCCTACCTGGTCAAGGGCCTCGACGTGAAGCGGTACGAGGCGGTGCGCGAGCTCGAGGTGCCCTGGGTCTACCCGGAGCAGCAGTCGGCCCGCATCTACCCGACCGGCGCGACGGCCGGTGCCCTGACCGGGTTCATGGGGACCGACGGCGCCCAGGCCGGGCTCGAGTACTCCTACAACGCGTGCCTCGCGGGGCGCAACGGCTCCGAGACCTACGAGCGCGGTGAGGACGGCGTCCAGCTGCCCGGCAGCACCGTGACGAAGACGCAGGCCAAGGACGGCGGCACGCTGCAGACCACGATCGACAGCGACCTGCAGTACATGGCCCAGCAGACGATCGCGTCCGCCGCCAAGGACCTGCAGGCCGAGTCGGCGACCGCGACCGTCACGAGCGTGAAGACCGGGGAGCTGCTCGCCGTCGCCGACTACCCGACGGTGGACCCGAACGACGTCGACGCGACGAAGGACACGGGGGCGTACGGCTCCCGCGCGCTGACCGCCACGTACGAGCCGGGATCGACCATCAAGGCCGCGATCGCCGCGGCGCTCATCAACGAGGGCAAGTCGAGCCCGACCGACCGTGCGGTCGTCCCCTACTCGCGTTCGTTCCCGTGGGGTGGCAAGATCCAGGACTCGGAGTTCCACCCGACCGAGAACCTGACGCTCACCGGCATCCTGCAGAACTCGTCGAACGTCGGCATCACCGAGCTCGGTGAGCGCCTGTCGCAGCAGCAGCGCTACGAGTACATGAAGAAGTTCGGGCTGTTCGAGCCCGAGTCGGCCATCCAGTACCCGGGCCAGCCGTCCATGCAGTACGGCGCGAGCCCGGACTGGAGCAGCCAGACGAACATCAACTCGATGTTCGGCCAGGGCATCTCGACGACCGCGGTCCAGGTGGCGAGCGTGTTCCAGACGCTCGCGAACAACGGGGTCCGGATCCCGCTGCACATGGTCAAGGGCTGCCAGACGGCCGACGGCAAGACCATCGACGCGCCCGACGTGCAGGGCCAGCAGGTCGTCTCGCCTGCGGCCGCGAACCAGACCGTCAAGATGCTGCAGAGCGTCGTCACGGGCGGCACGCTCGTCGGCATGAAGCCGATCTCGGGCTACAACGTGGCCGCGAAGACCGGTACGGCCGAGGTCGCCGAGGGCTCGAAGGGCTACGGCGGTCAGCGCATCACGTCGGTGGCCGGAATGGCACCCGCCGAGGACCCCCAGTATGTTGTCACGGTGACGTTCACGAAGCCGCAGACCAACAAGTGGTCCAGCGGAGCGGCTCCGGCGTTCCGAACTCTCATGTCCCAGGTGCTCGAGAAGTACCGAGTAGCCCCCTCCACGGCCGAGGCGCAGCTGTACCCGTCCACGTGGTGAGGAAGAAGGAGCACTTGTCCGCACGGATCCCCCCGGTCCTCCGACCCGAACACCCGACCCCGAGGAGCGTGGCCGAACTCGCGAACGCGTTCGGCATGCGCGTCGTCGGCACGGTCGACGCCGTCGAGGCGACGGGCGTCACCCTGAGCGCCGCCGAGGTGCAGCCGGGTGACCTGTTCGTCGGTGTGCACGGTGCGAACCGGCACGGCGCGCAGTTCGCCGCCGAGGCCGCCGAGCGCGGTGCCGTCGCCGTCCTGACCGACGCCGAGGGCGTGGCACTGGCCGAGCCCGCGGGCCTGCCGGTGCTCGTGGTCGAGGACCCCCGTGCCGCACTCGGCGACGTCTCGGCCTGGGTCTACCGCACCCACCCGGACGAGGCCACCGACCTGCCGCAGCTGTTCGCCACGACCGGCACGAACGGCAAGACGAGCACGTCGTACATCCTCGAGGGCATCCTCAAGCAGCTCGGCCTCGTGTCCGGCCTGAGCTCGACCGCGGAGCGTCACATCGGGTCGCTCAGCGTGACGAGCCGGCTGACCACGCCCGAGGCGAGCGAGATGCACGCCCTGCTCGCCCGCATGCGCGAGTCCGAGGTCCGCGCGGTCGCCGTCGAGGTGAGCGCCCAGGCCCTCAGCCGGCACCGCGTCGACGGCATCGTCTTCGACGTCGCCGGGTTCACCAACCTGTCGCACGACCACCTCGACGACTACGCCGACATGGAGGAGTACTACCAAGCGAAGCTCCCGCTGTTCCAGCCCGAGCACGCCCGTCGCGGCGTCGTCTCGCTGGACACCGACTGGGGCCACCGCGTGGTGCAGGACTCCCGCATCCCGGTCACCACGATCACGGTGCACCCGGACGTCGAGGCCGAGTGGCACGTCGACATCGTCTCGGCGCAGGCCGCGTACACCGAGTTCCGCCTGACCGGGCCCGAGGGCCGCGCGCTCACCACGCGGGTGCCGCTCATCGGCTGGCACATGGCCGCCAACGCGGCGCTCGCGATCGTCATGCTGGTCGAGGGCGGCTTCGAGCTCGGGGCGATCGCCCAGGCGCTCGAGTCGGGCCACCGCCGCTACCCGGACGAGACCGAGGACGGCCCCCGCGTCAGCGCGATCGAGTGCTACCTGCCGGGCCGCACCGAGCGCGTCTCGGGTGAGCACGGCCCGAGCGTGTACGTCGACTTCGGGCACTCGCCCGACGCCTTCGAGAACACCCTCGCGGCCGTCCGGCAGTTCACCCCCGGCCGGGTCCTGATGCTGTTCGGCGCCGACGGCGACCGCGACACGACGAAGCGCGCCGCCATGGCCCGCGTCGCCGCAGCCGGGTCGGACATCCTGGTCGTCACCGACCACCACCCGCGCTTCGAGGACGCCGCGAGCATCCGCAAGACCCTGGTCGACGCCGCACGCGAGGCGTTCCCCGACCACGAGACCTACGAGGTCAGCCCGCCCGAGGCCGCGATCCGCAAGGCCGTGAGCCTGCTCGGCGAGGGCGACTCGATCCTGTGGGCCGGACCCGGCCACCAGGACTACCGCGACATCCAGGGCGTCCGCACGCCGTACTCCGCCCGCGACGAGGCCCGCCAGGCGCTCCGCGAGGCCGGCTGGGAGCCGAACAGCGGCCCCACGGAGGAGATCCGATGATCGCCCTGACCCTCGCCGAGATCGCCGCCGCGATCGGCGGCGAGCTCGTCAGCGGTGCCCCGGAGCAGGTCGTCGACGGCAGCGTCGAGACCGACTCCCGCCTGGTCGGACCGGGCAGCGTGTTCTTCGCGCTGCTCGGCGAGGAGACCGACGGCCACCGCTTCGTCCCCGCCGCCGCGACCGCCGGTGCCGCCCTCGTCGTCACCGAGCGTGCCGTCGAGCTGCCCGAGGGCTCCGACACCGCCCAGGTCGTCGTGGCCGACGGCTACGCCGCCCTCGCCGCGCTCGCGCACGAGGTCGTCGCCCGCGTGCGCGCCTCGAGCGCCGACCGGACCGACGAGCACGGCGCCCCGGCACCGCTCCGCGTGGTCGGGATCACCGGTTCGAACGGCAAGACGAGCACGAAGAACATGCTCCGCACGATCCTCGCCACCCAGGGTGAGACGGTCGCGCCGCAGGGGTCGTTCAACAACCACGTCGGCGCGCCGATCTCGATGCTCGGGATCACGCACGACACGCGCTTCCTCGTGGTCGAGATGGGCGCGAGCGGCAAGGGCCACATCGCGAAGCTCGTGTCGATCGCCGAGCCCGACGTCGGCGTCGTCCTCAAGGTCGGACTCGCGCACGCCGGTGAGTTCGGCGGCATCGAGGCGACCCAGCGCGCCAAGTCCGAGATGGTCACCGACCTGCCGGCCACCGCGACGGCCCTGCTCAACGTCGACGACGACCGTGTCGCGTCCATGCGCGCGGTCACCGACGCCCGTGTGGTCGGCTTCGGCACGTCCGCCGGGGCGGACTACCGCATCGGCGGCATCGAGACGGACCGCAGCGGCACCCGCTTCACGCTCACCGCGCCTCCCGTCCCGTCGGAGGCCGCGGCAGACCACCCGGCCGACACGGCACCGGTCCCCGAGACCGTCGACGTCCGCCTCGCCATCCTCGGCGAGCACCACGCGATGAACGCGTCCGCCGCCCTGACCGTCGCGCACCTGTGGGGCGTGCCGCTCGCCGAGGGTGCTGCGGCGCTCGCGTCGATGACGCGCGCCGAGCGCTGGCGCATGGAGCTGCTCCGGGGCGGCCCCGAGGGCGTGACCGTCATCAACGACGCCTACAACGCGTCGCCCGACTCGACGGCGGCTGCACTGCGGACCCTCGCGCAGGTCGTGCGACCGGGGGAGCGCTCCGTCGCCGTGCTCGGCGAGATGGCCGAGCTCGGCGAGTTCTCCGTCGAGGAGCACGACCGCATCGGTCGGCTCGTCGTGCGGCTCGGCATCGGCCAGCTCGTGGTCGTCGGCCGCGGCGCGCTGCCCATCCACCAGGCCGCCACCCTCGAGGGATCGTGGGACGGCGAGTCCGTGTACGCCGAGGACGTCGACGAGGCCGTCCGCACCCTGCAGGACATGCTGCGTCCCGGTGACGTCGTCCTGGTCAAGTCCTCGAAGTCCGCGGAACTGCGATTCCTCGGCGACCGCCTCGGAGGTGTCACCGAATGATCGCGCTCCTGATCGCCGGCGCCGTGTCGCTGGTGTTCACACTGCTGCTCACGCCGTTGTTCATCAAGCTGTTCCACCGTCTCGGGTGGGGGCAGTTCATCCGCGACGACGGCCCGCAGTCGCACCACACCAAGCGGGGCACCGCCACCATGGGCGGCATCGTCCTGATCCTCGGCGCGGTGCTCGGCTACTTCGTCGGGCACCTCGTCGGCCGTGACTCGGTCACGCTCTCCGGGCTGCTCGTGCTGTTCCTCATGGTCGGCCTCGGGTTCGTCGGGTTCATCGACGACTTCCTCAAGGTCCGCCGCCAGCGCAGCCTCGGGCTCGGTGGCTGGGCGAAGGTCCTCGGGCAGGTGATCGTCGGCGTCGTGTTCGCGACGATCGCGCTCGTGGTCCCGACCGGCAACGGCAAGCCCCCGGCGTCCACGATGATCTCCGCGATCCGGGACGTCCCGTGGCTCGACTTCATGGCGCTCGGCACCGTGATCGGCACGATCCTGTTCCTCGCGTGGATCGTCCTGCTGACCGTGTCGACCTCGAACGGCGTCAACGTCGCCGACGGGCTCGACGGCCTGGCGACCGGGTCGAGCATCCTCGCGATCGGGTCCTACGTCATCATCGGGTTCTGGCAGTCGAACCAGATCTGCGGCGGCATCCGGCTCGACGAGACGACGCGCGCCGCCTGCTACAGCACCTCGGACCCGCTCGACCTCGCGGTCGTCGCGGCGGCCGTGTGCGGAGGCCTGATCGGCTTCCTCTGGTACAACACCTCGCCCGCGCAGATCTTCCTCGGTGACACCGGCTCGCTCGGCCTCGGCGGTGCCCTTGCCGGGCTCGCGATCCTCAGCCGCACCGAGCTCCTGCTCGTCCTCATCGGCGGTCTGTTCTTCATCGTCACCGGATCGGTCATCCTGCAGCGCGCGTACTTCAAGATCACGCACGGCAAGCGCATCTTCCGGATGAGCCCCCTGCACCACCACTTCGAGCTCAAGGGCTGGGCCGAGGTCACCGTCGTCGTCCGCTTCTGGATCATCGCGGGGCTGTGCGTCGCGGCCGGGGTCGGACTCTTCTACCTGGAATGGATCGCACGAGTTGGTTGACGCCCGTACGGAAGGTCTCGACAGCTGGTACGCCGAGGGGTGGAAGGGCCTGCGGGTCGCGGTCCTCGGGCTCGGTGCCACGGGCTTCTCGGTCGCGGACACGCTCGTCGAACTCGGCGGTGCCGTGACGGTCTACGCGCCGGACGGTCCCGCCGACACGGTCGAGCTGCTCGACGTGATCGGGGCGAGCTTCGAGCGCACCCCGCTCGACGCCGTGCCCGCCGCGCTCGAGCAGCAGGCGCCGGACCTGGTCGTCGTCTCGCCGGGCCTGCCGCCGCACAACGCCACCGTCCGGTGGGCCGTCGAGCACAGCACGGTCTGGGGCGACGTCGAGCTCGCCTGGCGCGTGCGCGACAAGGTCGTCCGCGGTCCGATCGCCGCGCCGTGGGTGACCATCACGGGCACGAACGGCAAGACCACGACGACGCAGCTCACGACCGCGATGTTCCAGGCCGCCGGGCTGCGCGCGGTCGCGTGCGGGAACATCGGGGTGCCGGTGCTCGACGTCGTGCGCGACCCCGAGGGCTTCGACGTCCTGGTGGTCGAGCTGTCGAGCCACCAGCTGCACTACATGCCGACGACCGGTGACGGCGCGGTCGTCCCGCTCGCGAGCGCCTGCCTGAACATCGCCGACGACCACCTCGAGTGGCACGGCTCCGCCGAGGCCTACCGCGCGGCGAAGGCCAAGGTCTACGAGCGCTCCGTGATGGCGTGCGTCTACAACACCGCGGACGCCGCGACCCGTCGCATGGTCGAGGAGGCCGACGTGGTCGAGGGCTGCCGTGCGGTCGGCTTCACGCCCGGGGTCCCCGCAGCCGGCGACGTGGGCATCGTCGACGACGTGCTCTGCGACCGGGCCTTCACCGAGGACCGGCGGAACAGCGCGCTCGAGCTGGCGACCGTCGCCGACCTCGAGGCCGCCGGGCTCGGGAGCCCGCACATGACCATGAACGTGCTCGCCGCGGCGGCCCTGGCCCGCGCGGCCTCGGTCGAGCCGGCGCACATCCGGTCCGCGGTGCAGGGTTTCCACGCCGACCACCACCGCACCGAGCACGTCGCGACCGCGGACGGCGTCACGTGGGTCGACGACTCGAAGGCGACGAACCCGCACGCGGCCACCGCGTCGCTCGCGTCGTTCGACACCGTCGTGTGGGTCGTCGGCGGTCTGTTCAAGGGCGTCGACGTCGGCGGGCTCGTCGAGCGCTTCGGCCCCGACGTCCGTGCGGTCGTCGTGATCGGCACCGACCGGACCCCCGTGCTCGAGGCATTCGCGCGACACGCGCCCGCGGTCCCGGTCCTGCAGGTCCAGGCGACGGACACTGATCAGGTCATGCCCGAGGCGGTCCGGCATGCCGCATCGGTCGCGCGACCGGGCGACACGGTCCTCCTCGCCCCGGCTGCGGCGTCGTTCGACCAGTTCGAGTCCTACGCCGACCGAGGGCGCCGATTCGCGGCGGCGGTCCACGAACACCTGGGAGGCACAGCCGATGGCGACCACGGATCTCCCGAACGGGCGTAGCTCCCGGCAGACGACGGCTCCGGGCACGACCGGTCGGCCGACGGGGACGGGTGCGTCCCGGCCCGCTGTCCCGTCCCGGTCCACGGGTGCCGGCTCCTCCCGGCGCCCGAACGGCGCGGTCGTCGCGGTCAAGAACGTCTTCGTCGCCGAGTCGAGCACCTTCTACACGATCCTCGGCATCACGCTCTTCCTGGTCGTCTTCGGCGTCGTGATGGTGCTGTCCTCGTCGAGCGTCGAGCAGTACGCCAAGACGCACGACTTCTTCGGGGCGGCCTCGCGCCAGGGTCTGTACGCGGTGCTCGGCGTCCCGCTCATGCTCGTCGCCAGCAGGGTCCCGGCCCGGCTGTGGCGCAAGTGGGCGATGCGCATCCTCGGTGCCGCGCTCGCCCTGCAGCTGCTCGTGTACACGCCCCTCGGCATCGAGGTGCAGGGCAACCGGAACTGGGTCGGCTTCGGCTCGTTCACCGCCCAGCCCTCCGAGGCGATCAAGCTCGCGCTGGCCCTCGGCATCGGCGCGATCATGTACGTCAAGCGCGACAAGCTCGAGGACTGGAAGGAGATCTTCGTCCCGGTCGGCATCGCCACGGTGCTGCCGCTCGGCATGGTCCTGCTCGGCGGCGACCAGGGCACGGCGATGATCATGCTCATCCTGGTGCTCGGCGGCCTCTACATCGGCGGCGCCCGTGCGCGGCACCTGCTCGTGATCCTCGGCTCGATCGCGGTCGTGCTGCCGTTCGTCACGATGGCGTCGGCCTCGCGCCAGACCCGCATCAGCGCGTGGCTCTCCGGCTGCACCGACTCGAACCAGTACCAGGACCTGTGCTGGCAGCCCGTCCACGGCATGTGGGCGCTCGCCTCCGGTGGCGTCTTCGGCGTCGGGCTCGGCAACTCGAAGGCGAAGTGGTCCTGGCTGCCCGAGGCGGACAACGACTACATCTTCGCGATCATCGGCGAGGAACTCGGTCTCGTCGGCGCGGTCGTCGTGCTGGCCCTGTTCGTGGTGCTCGCGGTGAGCATGGTCAAGGTCATCCGCCAGTCGAACGACCCCTTCGTCCGCACCGTCACGGGCGCGATCGTCGCGTGGATCATCGGCCAGGCGCTCGTCAACATCGCCGTCGTGCTCGGGCTGCTCCCCGTGCTCGGCGTGCCACTCCCACTCATCTCGGCCGGTGGGTCGGCGCTCATCATGACGCTCGCCGCCATCGGCGTCGTGCTGTCCTTCGCGCGTGACCTGCCCGGCAAGGGCCGGGGCACCGGGGCCAGCGGCACCGACCGGTCCCTGCCGTCGAACGGCTTCGCACCACAGAACGGAACGCTCCGGTGACCACCTACCTCTTCGCCGGCGGCGGCACCGCCGGGCACGTCAACCCGCTGCTCGCCGTGGCCGACCGCCTGACCGAGCGCGACCCGGACGCCCGCGTGCTCGTGCTCGGGACCGCCGAGGGCCTCGAGTCGCGGCTCGTCCCGATGCGCGGCTACGAGCTCCTGACGATCCCGCGCCTGCCGTTCCCGCGGAAGCCGAACGCCGCTGCGCTGCGCTTCCCCGGCCGGTTCGCCGCAGCCGTGCGGCAGACCGAGCGCTACATCCGCGAGCACGGGGTCGACGTGGTCCTCGGTGTCGGCGGGTACGCGGCCGCCCCCGCGTACGTCGCGGCCAAGCGCACCGGCACCCCGATCGTCGTGCACGAGCAGAACGCCAAGCCCGGCCTGGCGAACCGCCTCGCGGCCTTCCTGACGTCGCACGTCGGGCTCACCTTCTCGAACACCCGGCTCCGGCACGGCCGGGTCGTCGGCATGCCGCTCCGCCGCGAGATCGAGTCGCTGGACCGACGGGCGCGGCGCGACGAGGGCCTCGCCGAGTTCGGCCTCGACCCGGCCCGCCCGGTGCTGCTCGTCACGGGCGGGTCCTCCGGGGCGCGGAGCATCAACCAGACGGTGAACCGGTCGGCGGCGACGATCGTCGGCGCCGGGTGGCAGGTGCTGCACGTCGTCGGTGGGAAGTCGGACATCGGGCCGAGCGACCTCGACGGCTACCACGTGCTGCCGTACTGCGACCGGATGGACCTGGCGTACGCCGCGGCGGACTTCGTCGTCTCGCGCGCCGGTGCCGGGATGGTGTGCGAGCTCACCGCGGTCGGCCTGCCGAGCGTCCTGGTGCCGTACCCGGTCGGCAACGGCGAGCAGCGGCACAACGCGGCCGACGTCGTCGGGGCCGGGGGAGCGGTGCTCGTCGCGGACGGGGAATTCGACGAGGACTGGGTGACGTTCCAGCTGCTCGGCATCCTGCAGGACCGCGCACGCATCGCCGACATGGCGGTCCGCGCGGGCAGCGTCGGACACCGCGACGGTGCCGACCGGATGACCGACCTCGTCCGGGACGCCGAGCGCGCCTCGAGCACCACCAGCACCACGGAGGAACGATGACCATCAAGCCGGACCTGACCCAGCCGATCCCGGACGACCTCGGCACGGTCCACTTCGTGGGCATCGGTGGCTCCGGCATGAGCGGCATCGCACGCATGTTCCTGGCCGCCGGGCACCGCGTGACGGGCAGCGACTCCCGCGAGACCGCGACGACGGCCACGATGCGCGACCTCGGCGCCGAGGTGCACATCGGCCACGACGCGGCGAACGTCGGCGCTGCCGACACGATCGTCGTCACGAGTGCGCTCTGGCCGGACAACACCGAGCTGCTCGAGGCGCAGCGTCGCGGCCTGCCGGTGCTGCACCGGTCGCAGGCCCTCGCCGCGCTGATCGCCGAGCACCGCCTCGTCGCCGTCGCGGGTGCGCACGGCAAGACCACCTCGACGGGGATGATCGTGACCGCGCTCGTCGAGCTCGGCCTCGACCCGAGCTTCGTCAACGGCGGGGTCATCCAGTCGCTCGGCACGAGCTCCGCCCCGGGCAGCAGCGACCTGTTCGTGGTCGAGGCCGACGAGTCGGACGGCTCCTTCCTGCTCTACGACGTCGCGGTCGCACTCATCACGAACGTCGACGCGGACCACCTCGACCACTACGGCAGCGAGGAGGCCTTCATCGAGGCCTTCGTCACCTTCGCGGGCAAGGCGCGCGAGCGCATCGTCGTGTCGAGCGACGACGCGGGCGCGAAGCGGGTCACCGAGGGTGTCCGAGCGCTCGAGCACGCCCCCGAGGTCGTCACGTTCGGCGAGGCCGCCGACGCCGACGTCCGGATCGAACGCATCGTCGAGGCCGCGAGCGTCGAGGTGGACCTCCGTGCCGACGGCCGGAGCCACCACCTGACGCTCCGCGTGCCGGGTCGCCACAACGCCGTGAACGCGGTCGGCGCCTTCGCGGTGCTCACCGGACTCGGGGTGGCTCCGGCCGACGCGATCCGCGGCATCGAGGCGTTCGGCGGGACCGAGCGGCGCTTCGAGCTGCACGGTGTCGAGCGCGGCGTGTCGGTGTACGACGACTACGCGCACCACCCGACCGAGGTCGCCGCGGCCCTCCGTGCCGCGCGCAACGTCGTGGGCGACGGCCGGATCATCGCGATCCACCAGCCGCACCTGTACTCCCGCACCCGCCTGATGGCCGGCGACTTCGCGAAGGTCTACGAGGAGCTCGCCGACCACACGGTCGTGCTCGACGTGTACGGCGCCCGCGAGGACCCGGAGCCCGGCGTCACCGGTGCCCTCGTGCAGGAGCGCTTCGCCGACCAGTCGCGCGTCGAGTTCCTGCCCGACTGGGACGAGGCGGCGGCCCGTGCCGCCGCGGTCGCCCGTGACGGCGACATCATCATGACGCTCAGCTGCGGCGACGTGTACCGGATCATCCCCCAGGTGCTCGAGGCGCTCGGCAAGTGAAGCGTCCCGAGGGCTTCGACGAGCGTCCGGACCACCCGGACGCCCCGGCCGACGGTGCCGACGCGCCACGGCAGCGTCGTGGTCCCCGGATCCCGCGGCGTGCGTCCCGCGCGGTGCCGGCGGACGGCCGGGAGGCGCAGCCCGCTCCCGCCCCGTCAGCCGCGGTCCCCGAGACGGCGGGTCGACCGCCCGGTGCCGCACCCGACGCCGGGCACGACGAGCAGGCGTCGGCCGACGGCGGGTCGGTGCGGGACCGCGCCGGTGCCGCCGCGGGCGTCGCCGGCCGCCGGCTCGGCGCCGGGCTGTCCTCGGTCGCCGAACGACTCCGCGGGTACGCTCCCGACGAGGAGCACCGTCCCGCCGGGTCCGGCCGTGCCGAGCACGCCGACGACGACCGGGGCGACGGGGGACGCGACCACGTCGCGACCGTCACCGACGTGCTCGACGCGCACCGCGCCTCCCGGCCGTCCGACGACCACGAGGACCACGCGACCCCGATCGGTGCCGGTGTCCGTGCCGCCGAGACGGCGCGCGAGGCGCGCGTCGCGAAGCGTCGGCGCCGGCTGCTCGAGCGCAACGAGGTGCGCCGGTTCACCCGGCGCTCCCGGCACCGCCGCGCCGCCTGGACCACGGCGGCCGCGGTCGTCGTGGTCTTCGGCGCCTCGTTGCTCGTGGCGGTCTACTCGCCGCTGATGGCGTTGCAGACGATCGAGATCAAGGGGACGAACCGCGTCGACGAGACCGCGCTGCGCCAGGCGCTGTCCGCGCAGCTCGGCACGCCGCTCGCCCGCCTCGACCTCGGCGAGGTCAAGCGCGAGGTCGCCGGGTTCCCGCTCATCGAGAGCTACGTGACCGAGGAGGTCCCGCCGCACACGCTCGTGGTGACGGTGACCGAGCGCACGCCCGTCGTCGCGGTGCAGTCCGGCAGCGCGTTCGACCTGGTGGACCCGGCCGGCATCGTCGTGCAGTCGTCGCCCTCGCGGCCGGACGGGGTGCCGCTCGCCGACGTGTCGCGCGCGAAGCTCGGGT
Organism: Curtobacterium sp. UCD-KPL2560; assembly: GCF_001705035.1. Lineage (GTDB taxonomy): Bacteria > Actinomycetota > Actinomycetes > Actinomycetales > Microbacteriaceae > Curtobacterium. The sequence goes on from NZ_MCIG01000011.1 coordinate 19,884, forward strand.
CGCCGGTGTTCCGCACGATGACCGAGGTGGTGCTCGCGCTGCCGTCGGCGGTGCGGTCGCAGGTGACCGACCTGCGCGCCTCGACGGCCGACGACGTGACGCTCACGCTGCGCGACGGGTCGAACGTCGTGTGGGGGAGCCCGGAGGACTCCGAGGCGAAGGCGGCGCTGCTCGCCGCGCTCGTCAAGGACCACGAGGGCCGCGCCCCGGGGACGCCGGTCGAGTACGACGTGTCCGCGCCGGACAACGGGATCGTCCGCGCGAAGCAGTGAGCCGGGCGACGGGATCGTCCGCGCGGAGCAGTGAGCCGGGCGACGGGATCGTCCGCGCGGAGCAGTGAGCCGGGCCGCACGGCCCGGGTGGCGGGGCGTGCGGCGGACCGACCGCTGGCGGCTGGTCCGGGTGCCGGAATTGCGGAACCCGAATGACGACACGCGGCGTGGCGGGGCGACAGGGCTCCCGGGGCACCCGTAGCGTCGTCGGAGCACCACATCTACCAGCAAGACCCCTGAACTTCAAGTAGAGGTTGAGGGTTTCGACCGGAGGCCCGACTGACGTGACCACGAACCACAACTACCTCGCCGTCATCAAGGTCGTCGGCGTCGGCGGCGGCGGCGTGAACGCCGTGAACCGCATGATCGAGCTCGGCCTCCGCGGCGTCGAGTTCATCGCGATCAACACCGACGCCCAGGCGCTCCTGCTCAGCGACGCCGACGTGAAGCTCGACGTGGGTCGTGAGATCACGCGCGGCCTCGGTGCCGGCGCGGACCCCGAGGTCGGCCGTCGTGCCGCCGAGGACCACGCCGAGGAGATCGAGGAAGCCCTCGCGGGCGCCGACATGGTCTTCGTCACCGCAGGCGAGGGCGGCGGCACCGGTACGGGTGGTGCGCCGGTCGTCGCGCGCATCGCGAAGTCGATCGGCGCGCTCACCATCGGCGTCGTCACGAAGCCGTTCAGCTTCGAGGGCAAGCGTCGCCAGTCCCAGGCCGAGAACGGCGTCGCCGGACTCAAGGACGAGGTCGACACGCTCATCGTCGTCCCGAACGACCGCCTGCTCGAGATCTCCGACCGCGGCATCTCCATGGTCGAGGCCTTCGCGACCGCCGACCAGGTGCTGCTCGCCGGCGTGCAGGGCATCACCGACCTCATCACGACCCCGGGTCTGATCAACCTCGACTTCGCCGACGTCAAGTCGGTCATGCAGGGCGCCGGTTCCGCGCTCATGGGCATCGGTTCGTCCCGCGGGGCCGACCGGGCGATCAAGGCCGCCGAGCTCGCCGTGGCCTCGCCCCTGCTCGAGGCCTCGATCGACGGTGCGCACGGTGTGCTGCTCTCGATCCAGGGTGGGTCGAACCTCGGCATCTTCGAGATCAACGACGCCGCGCGCCTGGTGCAGGAAGCGGTCCACCCCGAGGCCAACATCATCTTCGGTGCCGTCATCGACGACACCCTCGGCGACGAGGTCCGCGTGACCGTCATCGCCGCCGGCTTCGACGGCGGCGAGCCGAGCGCACAGCAGAAGGAGCGTCGCTCGAGCTGGGTCGACCCCGAGGGCGGCTCGTCCGCTCCCGCGTCCAGCGGTGCGACCGGTTCGATCGAGGACACCGCGACCAGCACGCCGTCGTGGGCCTCGCAGCAGCACGAGGCGCCGGCGCAGCGCGCCGCCGACCCGGCCTTCGACGGCGACGACGAACTCGACGTCCCCGACTTCCTCAAGTAAGGAACGATGGCAGCCGACTTGCGCCTCCCGTCCGCCTCGTCACCCGACGACGGACGGGAGGCGCGTGCTGTGTCCGGTGGTGACGACGCGCTCGCGACGCGGCTCGCGACGGTGCGCGGCAGCATCGCCGACGCGGCACGCGTCGCGGGACGCAGCGTCGACGAGCTGACGCTCGTCGTCGTCACGAAGTACCACCCGGCGTCGCTCGTCCGCGACCTGGCGGCGCTCGGCGTCACCGACGTGGGGGAGAACCGCCACCAGGAGGCGCAGGCGAAGGCCGCGGAGCTCGCCGACCTCGGGCTGACCTGGCACTTCGTCGGCCAGCTCCAGTCGAAGAAGGCGCGGCAGGTCCGCCGCTACGCCGACGTGGTGCACTCGCTCGACCGGGACTCCGTCGTCGACGCCTTCGCGCCGACCGAGGCCGAGCCCGACCCGCGCGTCGTCGACGGCTTCGTGCAGGTGAACCTCACCGACGACCCGGGCCGTGGCGGCGTGCAGCCCGACGCCGTCGAGGCCATGGTCGAGCGGGTGCTCGCGACCGGGACCGTCCGCCTGCGCGGTGTGATGGCGGTCGCGCCGCTCGAGGGGTCGCCCCGCGCCGCGTTCGCCCGACTGCGGACGATCTCGGAGCGGGTGGCGTCGCTGGCGCCCGGCGCGACCGACATCTCCGCGGGGATGAGCGGTGACCACGCCGAGGCGATCGCCGAGGGCGCGACACACCTGCGGATCGGGACCGCAATCACGGGAAACCGACCGGTCGCGCCCTAGCCTCGTGGCAGGGCACCCACGAGCAAGCACGACCGGAGGAACCATGGCCAACCCGCTCAAGAAGACGATGGTCTACCTCGGCCTCGCCGACGAGGAACTGTACGAGGACGAGCAGCAGGAAGCTCCCGCGCAGCAGCGGCAGCACGCCGCTCCCGCCCCCGCCGCAGCTCCGTCGGTGGCGCCCGTGCAGGAGACCCCGGCACCCGCGGCCGCTCCGGCAGCGGCACCCGCGGAGCCCAAGACGCACACCCACCAGCGCGGCGCCCAGGTCACCCCGCTCCGCCGCTCGCACACGACCGCACAGAAGGCGACCCCGGTCCAGGAAATGAACGAGATCCTCACCGTCCACCCGCGCGAGTACAAGGACGCCCAGTCCATCGCCGAGAGCTTCCGCGACGGGATCCCCGTCATCATCAACCTCTCGCAGATGACCGAGACCGACGCCCGCCGCATGATCGACTTCGCGTCGGGGCTGTCCCTCGGGCTGTACGGCAAGATCGAGCGCGTGACCAACAAGGTCTTCCTGCTGTCGCCCGCCCACGTCGCGGTGAGCGGCGAGCCGGCTGAGGTAGAGTCCGACATCGAGGCGTCCTTCTTCGCCCAGTCCTGAGCCGGCCCCCGGTTCACCCGCCCCCGTGCGGCCGTCGGTCTGACGGGCGCACCCGAGCCGAGCGAGCCCCATCGTGTCACTGGTCTTCGGGATCCTGTCCTTCGCCCTCCTCCTCTACTTCTTCGTGATGTGGGGCCGGTTCGCGCTCGACATCGTGCAGGCGTACAACCGGTCGTGGCGTCCCCGGGGCGGCGTGCTCGTGCTCTCGGAGTTCGTGTACACCGTGACCGACCCGCCGATCCGGGCCGTGCGCAAGCTCCTCCCGCCGTTGCGGATGGGGCCGGTCGCACTCGACTTCGGGTGGACCATCGTCATGCTCGTCGTGATCATCCTCCGGGTGATCGTCGGCACGCTCGCCCGGTCGTTCTGACCGGATCGGTCCCGACACGCGCCACGCCGGGGCCCGGACACCGTTCCGGGCACGGTGTCGGTGTACGGTGGTCGGGATCGAGGCCCGCTCCGGCAGGCCTCCGCACCACTCGGCACGGCTGGTAGGTTCGGTCGTGACGCAAGTGGTTCCACACGTTCAGCAGTTCTATCGAGGTGACGGCAATGGCTTTGACGCCGGAAGACGTAGTCAACAAGCGGTTCCAGCCGACGAAGTTCCGTGAGGGCTACGACCAGGACGAGGTCGACGACTTCCTGGACGAGGTCGTCGTCGAGCTCCGTCGTCTGACGGCCGAGAACGACGAGCTGCGCCAGCGCCTGCAGTCGGCCGAGTCCGCGCCGAAGCTGGCGAAGGACGAGCAGTCGGCACCGGCCTCCGCTCCGGAGCCCGAGCCCACCCCGGCCCCCGTCGCCGCAGCACCGGAGCCCGCTCCGGTCGCCGCCGCCGCGCCGGCCCCGTCGACGGTCCCCGCCGACGAGGACACCGAGGGCACCACGAACCTCCTCACGCTCGCTCGCCGTCTGCACGAGGAGCACGTCCGCGAGGGCGTCGAGAAGCGTGACGCGCTCATCGCCGAGGGCACCGCGCAGGCCGCCCGCCTGGTCTCCGAGGCCGAGGCGAAGCAGCGCCAGATCATCGCGGACACCGAGAACACCAACCGCCAGCGCGTGCAGGTGCTCGAGCAGGAGCAGCGCCAGCTCGAGGGCAAGATCGACGAGCTCCGCACGTTCGAGCGCGACTACCGTGCGCAGCTCAAGAGCTACATCCAGGGGCAGCTCGCCGAGCTCGACGGTTCGGGCTCCGAGCAGTCCGGCCTCACCCCCGCGCCGGCATCGGCGCAGGGCTTCGGCAACTGACGTTGGTCCGACCAGCACCATCGGCGAAGGTCAGTGCCCGCGCTATCGCGGCACTGGCCTTCGCCGCTGTCGTCGTGGTGGCGCTCGACCAGGGCGTGAAGGCCCTCGTCGTCGCGAACCTGCCGTACGGCCAGCCCGTCGCCGTCCTCGGGGACGCCCTGCAGTTCTTCTACGTGCGGAACCCCGGCGCCGCGTTCTCGTTCGCGGTCAACATGACGTGGGTGTTCTCGATCGTGTCGACGGCCGTGGTCGTGGCGATCATCGTCTTCGCGCGGCGCATCCGGTCGATGTGGTGGGCGCTCGTCCTGGGCATGCTGCTCGGCGGCGCGCTCGGCAACCTGCTCGACCGGCTCTTCCGTGAGCCCGGCTTCGGTCGCGGGCACGTGGTCGACTTCATCTCCACGCCGTGGATGATGCCGGCGATCTACAACATCGCGGACGCGTTCATCTGCGTCAGCATGGTCGTGTTCGTGCTGCTCGTCGTGTTCGGGGTCAACCTCGACGGGACGCGCACGCCGTCGGCGAAGCAGCAGCGCGCCGACGCCGCGGCCGCCGCCTCGTCGTCCGACGACGACGTCGAGCGCGTCGCGCACCGCGTCGCGGACGACGGGACCGCCGCCCGTGACGCAGCCGTCCCGACGACCGCGGCCGACGCTGCGGACGCGGGTCGCGCCTCCCGGCCGGCCGACCGCACCACGGACCCGCGCGGGCCGCACGACCTCCGCGACGCGCTCGGACACGACGCGACGTGAGCGTCGAGTCCCGGTCCCTGCCCGTGCCGGACGGGCTCGCGGGCGAGCGCGTCGACGCCGCCCTCGCGAAGCTGCTCGGCTTCAGCCGGTCGTTCGCGGCCGACGTCGTCGCCGCGGGCGGCGTCAGCGTCGACGGCGTGACGGTCGGCAAGTCCGATCGGCTGCACGCCGACTCCTGGCTCGAGGTGTCGTGGTCGCCCAAGGAGCCGCCGCGGATCGTCCCGGTCGAGGTGCCGGGCATGACGATCGTCCACGACGACGAGGACATCGTCGTCGTCGACAAGCCAGTCGGTGTCGCCGCGCACCCGTCGCCCGGGTGGGACGGCCCGACCGTCCCCGGCGGGCTCGCCGCCGCGGGATTCACGATCGCGACCTCCGGCGCCGCCGAGCGTGCGGGCATCGTGCACCGGCTCGACGTCGGGACGTCCGGGCTCATGGTCGTCGCGAAGACCGAGACCGCGTACACGCACCTGAAGCGGGCGTTCAAGGAGCGGACCGTCGAGAAGGTCTACCACGCGCTCGCGCAGGGGCACCCCGACCCGAGCTCCGGCACGATCGACGCGCCCATCGGACGGCACCCGTCGAGCGACTGGAAGTTCGCGGTCACCGCGGACGGCAAGCCGAGCGTGACGCACTACGAGACCCTCGAGGCGTTCCGTGCCGCGTCGCTGCTCGAGGTGCACCTGGAGACCGGGCGCACCCACCAGATCCGCGTGCACATGGCCGCCACCCGGCACCCGCTCGTCGGGGACACCACGTACGGCGCCGACCCGGTGCTCGCCGGGGAGCTCGGGCTGACGCGGCAGTGGCTCGACGCGGTCCGGCTCGGCTTCGCGCACCCGCGCACGGGGGAGTGGGTGTCGTTCGAGGCGTCCTACCCCGAGGACCTGCAGGTCGCGCTCGACCGGATCCGGGCCGCGTCCGCCTGACGGCGACCGCCGCCGGGCCACGCGCCGCCGGGCGGGCGGCGCGTGGCAGCGTGGCGGCGCCGCCCTGGCCGAGCGGGCCCGATCCGTCCCACTCGGTGCGTCCGCCCGACGGTCCGCACCCGCTCGGCGAACACCGCGCGGCGTGTCCCGCGCGTTCGTTCGGCGCCGAGCCAGTCCACGCCCGGACGGGAGGCGCGTTGCGGCGCCGCCACGCGCCTCCCGTCCGGCACCGGGTCGCGTCCACCGTCGGCCCCCGAGCGCGCACGTTCCGTCTCGATCGGCGCCATCAGGCGACGTGTACCGCCCGCTCCGCGGAACGCGCGCGGCATGTCCTGTCCGCTCGGCAGGGCCGGCCCGCCCGGCGAGCCGAGCGGCGAGGGCCGCTCGGCAGGGCCGGCCCGCTCCGCGAGCCGAGCGGGCCTTCTCCGTCACGGTGGGCGGCATCGAGCGACGCGAACCGCCCGATCGGCGCAACGCCCGTGGCGTGTCCTGCCCGCTCGCGGGGCGGGCAGCGCCGGACGCCGGTCGGCGCTCGCGTCGGACACGCGCGGGAACGTCTGCGGTCACGTCGGACACGCGCGGGAACGTCGCCGGTCGCGGTTAGGCTGTTCCCGCCCCGCAGCAGACCGTCGAACCGGAGGTACCGTGTCGGACACCGACTCCTTCGTCCACCTGCACGTGCACAGCGAGTACTCGATGCTCGACGGCGCCGCGCGACTCACCGACCTCGTCGCCGAGACCGCCGCGCAGGGGATGCCGGCGGTGGCCGTCACCGACCACGGCAACATGTTCGGCGCGTTCGAGTTCTGGAAGGCCGCGAAGGCCGGCGGCGTCAAGCCGATCATCGGGACCGAGGCGTACATCACGCCGCGCACGCACCGCACCGACAAGACGCGTGTGCGCTGGGGCGACGGCGGGGGCGACGACGTCTCGGGCTCGGGTGCGTACACGCACATGACGATGTTCGCCGAGAACACCGCGGGCATGCACAACCTGTTCCGGCTGTCGTCCCGCGCCTCGATCGAGGGCTACTACTTCAAGCCCCGCATGGACATCGAGCTCCTCGACCAGTACCACGACGGCATCATCGCGACGACGGGGTGCCCCTCGGGCGAGATCCAGACCCGACTCCGTCTCGGCCAGTACGACGAAGCGCTCAAGGCCGCCGCCGACTACCGAGACATCTTCGGCAAGGACAACTACTTCGCCGAGATCATGGACCACGGCCTCGAGATCGAGCGCCGCGTGATCGAGGACGTCGTCCGCATCTCGAAGGACCTCGGCATCCCGCTCATCGGGACGAACGACCTGCACTACACCCACGCGCACGACGCGAAGTCGCACGCGGCGCTGCTCTGCGTGCAGTCCGGGTCGACGCTGAACGACCCGAACCGCTTCAAGTTCGACGCCGACGAGTTCTACCTGAAGACCCCGCAGCAGATGCGCCACGTCTTCCGCGACCACCCCGAGGCCTGCGACAACACGCTCCTCATCGCCGAGCGGTGCGAGGTCGAGTTCGACACCGCGGCGAACTACATGCCGAAGTTCCCGGTGCCCGAGGGCGAGACCGAGCACTCGTGGTTCGAGAAGGAAGTCGCGAAGGGTCTGGAGTACCGGTACCCCGAGGGCATCTCGCGCGAGGTCCAGGAGCGCGCCGACTACGAGGTCGGGATCATCAACCAGATGGGCTTCCCGGGGTACTTCCTCGTCGTCGCCGACTTCATCAACTGGTCGAAGAACAACGGCATCCGCGTCGGACCGGGCCGTGGTTCCGGTGCCGGCTCGATGGTCGCGTACGCGATGCGCATCACCGACCTCGACCCGATCCGTCACGGCCTCATCTTCGAGCGATTCCTCAACCCGGACCGCGTCTCGATGCCCGACTTCGACGTCGACTTCGACGACCGGCGCCGTGGTGAGGCGATCAAGTACGTCACCGAGAAGTACGGGTCGGAGCGCGTCGCCCAGATCGTCACGTACGGCACCATCAAGGCGAAGCAGGCGCTCAAGGACTCCTCCCGCGTGCTCGGCTTCCCCTTCGGCATGGGCGAGAAGCTCACGAAGGCGATGCCGCCGCCCGTGATGGGCAAGGACATCCCGCTGACCGGGATCTTCGACAAGGACCACCCCCGCTACAAGGAAGCCGTCGACGTCCGCACGGTCGTCGAGACCGACCCCGAGGCGAAGACGGTGTTCGACACCGCGCTCGGGCTCGAGGGGCTGAAGCGCCAGTGGGGCGTCCACGCCGCCGGCGTCATCATGTCGAGCGAGCCGCTCATCGACATCATCCCCGTGATGAAGCGCGAGCAGGACGGCCAGATCGTCACGCAGTTCGACTACCCGGCCGCGGAGTCGCTCGGCCTGATCAAGATGGACTTCCTGGGGCTCCGGAACCTCACGATCATCAGCGACGCCCTCGACAACATCAAGAGCAACCGCGGCATCGACCTCGACCTCGAGACGATGGGGCTCGAGGACGAAGAGGCCTACGCGCTCCTGCAGCGCGGCGACACCCTCGGCGTGTTCCAGCTCGACGGCGGCCCGATGCGCGGTCTGCTCCGCCTGATGAAGCCGGACAACTTCGAGGACATCTCCGCGCTCATCGCCCTGTACCGTCCGGGGCCCATGGGCGCGAACTCGCACACGAACTACGCGCTCCGCAAGAACGGCGAGCAGCCGATCACGCCGATCCACCCGGAACTCGAGGAACCGCTCCAGGACATCATCGGCACGACCTACGGCCTGATCATCTACCAGGAGCAGGTCATGGCCATCGCGCAGAAGGTCGCGGGCTTCTCCCTCGGCCAGGCGGACATCCTCCGCCGCGCGATGGGCAAGAAGAAGAAGTCCGAGCTCGACAAGCAGTACGCGGGCTTCCAGAAGGGCATGCAGGACAACGGTTACTCGGCCGCTGCCATCAAGACGCTCTGGGACATCCTGCTGCCGTTCTCCGACTACGCGTTCAACAAGGCGCACTCGGCCGCGTACGGCGTCGTGTCGTTCTGGACCGCGTACCTCAAGGCCCACTACCCGGCCGAGTACATGGCGGCGCTGCTCACGAGCGTCGGTGACGCCCGCGACAAGCTCGCGCTGTACCTCAACGAGTGCCGACGCATGGGCATCAAGGTCATGCCCCCGGACGTCAACGAGTCGATCGGCTTCTTCGCGGCCGTCGGGGACGACATCCGCTTCGGCATGGGTGCGATCCGCAACGTCGGCTTCAACGTCGTCGACGACATCGTGCAGGCGCGCACCGAGAAGGGCGCGTTCGAGTCGTTCCACGACTTCCTGCGCAAGATCCCGATCTCGTCGGCGAACAAGCGGACCGTCGAGTCGCTCATCAAGGCCGGCGCGTTCGACGAGTTCGGCGACACCCGGCGCGCCCTGGTCGAGATCCACGAGGGCGCGGTCGAGGGCGCGGTCAAGGTCAAGCGCGACGAGGCCCACGGCAACGTCGGCTTCGACTTCGACTCCCTGTTCGCCGAGGTCGCCGAGGAGCAGCCGTCCTCGGCCCCGGTGTCGCAGGTCCCGGACCGTCCGGAGTGGTCCAAGCGCGACAAGCTGGCGTTCGAGCGCGACATGCTCGGCCTCTACGTGTCCGACCACCCGCTGGCCGGCCTCGAGATCGAGCTCGCGAAGCACCAGTCGATCACCATCGCCGACCTGCTCAGCGCCGACGACTCGATCGAGGGCGAGACCGTCACGGTGGCGGGCCTGCTCACGAGCGTGCAGCACCGGGTCGCGAAGTCGAGCGGCAACCCGTACGGCATCGTCCAGATCGAGGACTTCGGCGGCGAGATCGGGGTCATGTTCCTCGGCAAGACGTACCAGGAGTTCGGCTCGTCCCTCGTCGCCGACTCGATCGTCGTGCTGCGCGGCCGGGTGAACGTCCGCGACGACGGCAAGGCGCTGCACGCGGTGAGCATGTTCCAGCCGAACGTCGGCGACGCGATGGGCTCCGGCCCGCTGACGCTGTCGGTGCCGGAACGTCAGGCGACCACCGAGATCGTCACGGAGCTGGCCGCGGTGCTCGGTCGGCACAGCGGCGAGACCGAGGTGCGGCTCAAGCTCGTGAAGGACTCCGTCGCGCGCACGTTCGAGCTGCCGATGCCGGTGAACCTGACGCCCGACCTGTTCGGCGAGCTGAAGAGCCTGCTCGGCCCGCGCTGCCTGGTCTAGGCACGGCGTGACCGACCCCGGAGCGCCACGGCCGTCGGCCGCGGTGCTCCGGGCGTTCGGGGCCGGTGGCCGCACGCCGGTCCGCCTCGACGGTGGGCGCGGGGAGACGTGGCGCGCAGGTGACGTCGTCCTGCGTCCGCACGGTGACGTCCGGGAGGCGCGGTGGCGGTCCGACACGCTGGCCCGGCTCCCGCACACGGCTGCGTTCCGGACGCCCCGCCCGGTCGCGGCTGCGGTCGGCGGAGGCAGGTCCGTCGGCGCCGGGGCCGTCGCTGTCGGCCCCGCGGGTGTCGACCGCGCGGGTGTCGACCGCCGGGCCGTCGACCCGGGGCCCGTCGACCCGGGGCCCGTCGACCCGGGGCCCGTCGAACCCGGGTCGGGCGACGCGCGGTCGGCCGGTCCCTGGTTCGTCGACGGGTGGGAGGCGTGGGAGTGGCTCGACGGTGCGACGGACCCCGCGCGCGTCGAGGACGTCGTCCGCGCCGGGTCGGCGTTCGAGGCAGCCCTGGCGGGCCTCGGCCGGCCCGCGTTCCTCGACCTGGTCGACGACCCGTGGAGCCGCGCCGACCGCGTGGTGTGGGCCGCCGGGCCAGCACAGCCCGACACTCCGGGGGACCGCGCACCGCGCACCGACCCGCCGCCGCGCACCGACCCGCCGCCGCGCACCGACCGGCTGCTCCGCACCGATCCGCTGCTGCGCCGCCTGGCCGGATCGTTCCGGTCCGTCCGGACGCCCGAGCAGCCGGTGCACGGCGACCTGCTCGGCAACGTGCTGTTCGCGCAGGGGCAGCCGCCCGCGGTGTTCGACTGGGCGCCCTACTGGCGACCGGCGGGGTACGGTGCCGCGGTCGCCGCCGTGGACGCTGTCTGCTGGCACGGTGTCCCGCTCCGACGGCTCGGGCCGCTCGGGGAGCTCGCCGCCGCGCCCGAGTGGCCGCAGCTGCTCGTCCGTGCGCTCGCGTTCCGGGTCGTCACGCTGCACCTGCTCGGCGCCTGGGACGCCGGATCGACCGCCCGGCACGGGCCCGTCGTCGACGCGCTCCTGTCGGGTGCCGCCGGTACGCTGGACCCCTCATGATGCAGCGAATCGACCTCCGCGGCGGCCTGCCCGCCCGTGCCGAACTCCTCCGTCTCATGCCGCGCGCCGCCGGTGACGTCTCGTCCGCCGTGGCGTCCGCGCGCGAGCTCGTCGACGCGGTCCGACACCAGGGAGCCGACGCGCTGCGCGACCAGGCCGAGCGGTTCGACGGGGGAGCGCCCGAGCACGTGCGGGTGCCCGCCGCCGAGATCGCCGCGGCCGTCGCGGGGCTCACGCCGGAGCTCCGGGCCGCGCTCGACGAGGCCATTCGCCGCGTCCGTGCCGCGAGTGCCGCGCAGGTGCCCGCCGGATCGGTGACGACCCTCGCCGACGGCGCCGAGGTGCACCAGCGCTGGCAGCCGATGCGCCGCGTCGGGCTCTACGTCCCCGGCGGCAAGGCCGTCTACCCGTCGAGCGTCGTGATGAACGTCGTCCCGGCCCAGGTCGCCGGCGTCGGCTCCATCGCGCTCGTGTCGCCGCCCCAGCGCGACCACGGCGGCCGGGTCCACCCGACGATCCTCGCCGCGGCGGGGCTGCTCGGCATCGACGAGGTCTACGCCATGGGCGGTGCCGGCGCGGTCGGTGCCCTCGCGTACGGCGTCGCGTCGATCGGCCTCGAGCCGGTCGACCTCGTCACCGGTCCGGGCAACAACTACGTCGCCGCGGCCAAGCGCCTCGTGCGCGGCGTCGTCGGCATCGACTCCGAGGCCGGGGCGACCGAGATCCTCGTGATCGCCGACGACACCGCCGACCCGGGCTTCGTCGCCGCCGACCTGGTGAGCCAGGCCGAGCACGACGAGCAGGCCGGCAGCGTGCTCGTGACGACGTCCGAGGCGTTCGCCGACGCCGTGGAGGCGGCCATCCCGGAACGGGTGGCTGCGCTCGGGACGGCTGCGCGCCTCCAAACCGCCCTGGACGGACCGCAGTCGGCGGTCGTGCTCGTGGACTCGCTCGCCGACGCCGCGACCGTGAGCAACGCGTACGGGCCGGAGCACCTCGAGGTGCAGACCGCCGACGACGACGCGGTCCTCGCCGACATCGACGCGGCCGGTGCCGTCTTCGTCGGACCGAGCACGCCCGTGAGCCTCGGGGACTACCTGGCGGGGTCGAACCACGTCCTGCCGACAGGGGGTCAGGCGCGCTTCGGGTCCGGGTTGTCGGCGTCCACGTTCCTCCGCCCGCAGCAGGTGATCCGGTACTCGCCGACAGCGTTGGCAGAGGTCGCTCCGCACATCGTGGCGCTGGCGACCGAGGAGCAGCTCCCCGGTCACGCCGCCGCGGTGACGGAACGCACCGGCCGGGCCTGACGGCAGCCGGGAGCCGGTAGCCTGGGACGGCCATGTTCTGCCCCTTCTGCCGCCACCCGGACTCCCGCGTCGTCGACTCCCGCACCAGTGACGACGGGACCTCGATCCGTCGCCGTCGTCAGTGCCCGAACTGCGGACGGCGGTTCTCGACGACCGAGACCGCCTCGCTGAACGTCGTGAAGCGCAACGGCGTCACCGAGCCGTTCAGCCGCGACAAGATCGTCTCCGGTGTGCGCAAGGCGTGCCAGGGCCGGCCGGTGACCGACGGCGACCTCGCCGTGCTGGCCCAGCGTGTCGAGGAGACGGTCCGTTCCTCGGGGTCGAGCCAGATCGACGCGAACGACATCGGCCTGGCGATCCTGGCGCCGCTGCGCGAGCTCGACGAGGTGGCGTTCCTGCGCTTCGCGAGCGTGTACCAGGCGTTCGAGTCGCTCGAGGACTTCGAGGACGCCATCGGTCAGCTGCGGATCGACCACCGGGACGCTGCGCAGGCAGCCGGGACGGTCACGGCCGGGGCTGGCGCCTCGGGGTCGGGTACCGCCGGTTCGGGCTCCTCGGGGTCGGGCTCCTCCGGTTCTGGCTCTTCCGGTTCCGGCGCCTCGGGCTCGGGCGCATGAGCGGCGTCGCCGAGCGGCTCGTCCGCGCCGGGTACGCGGTCGTGTTCCGGTCGGTGTTCGCGAACATGGACCCGGAGCGGGCGCACCACATCGCCTTCGCCGTGATCCGCGCGCTCCCGAAGGTCCCGGTCCTCGGCGGCGCGGTCGAGCGGTACTCCCGCCCGGCCGCCGAGGACGGCGTCACGACCATGGGCATCCACTTCCCCTCGCGCTTCGGCCTGGCCGCCGGGTTCGACAAGGACGCGCGCGGCATCGCGGGGCTCGGGCTCCTCGGCTTCGGACACGTCGAGGTCGGGACGATCACCGCGAAGCCGCAGCCGGGCAACGAACGTCCGCGTCTGTTCCGCCTCATCGCCGACCGGGCACTGATCAACCGCATGGGCTTCAACAACCACGGTGCCGCCCGAGCCGCACGCCGCCTGGAACGTGCGCGCCGCAACCCGGGTCGCCCGGTGATCGGCGTCAACATCGGCAAGAGCCGGGTCGTCGCGGTCGAGGACGCCGTCGACGACTACCTCGAGTCCACGCGGCTGCTCGCGCCGTTCGCCGACTACCTGGCGGTCAACGTCAGCTCGCCGAACACGCCCGGACTCCGCGGGCTGCAGGAGCTGGACCAGCTGCGTCCGCTGCTGTCGGCCGTGCGGGACGCCGCCGGACGGACGCCCGTGCTCGTGAAGATCGCCCCGGACCTGACCGACGAGCAGATCGACGCGATCGCCGGGCTCGCGGTCGACCTCGGGCTGTCCGGGATCATCGCGAACAACACGACGATCGCGCGGACCGGACTGCGGACCCCGGCCGCCGAGGTCGAGGCGATGGGCGCAGGCGGACTCTCCGGTGCGCCGGTCGCGGAGCGGTCCCTCGAGGTCCTGCGCCGCGTCCGTGCTGCCGTGCCCGACGACTTCTGCGTCGTGGCCGTCGGGGGAGTGACCTCGGAGCAGGACGTCCAGGACCGCATCGACGCGGGTGCGACGCTCGTGCAGGGCTACACCGCGTTCCTCTACGAGGGGCCGACCTGGGCAACGCGGATCAACCGGCTGCGGCGGCGGCGTCTGCGGCGCGCAGCGCGCTGACCTCGTCGCGCGGGCGCTGACGTTCGTGCTGTCGCACCGGCGTTGACGCGGCGTCTGTTGCGTCGGTGGTCGACGCGGTGCCTGTTGCGCCGGCGGTTGATGCGGCGGTGTCGTGGCGGCGCACAACGGAAGGCACCTCGCGCCGCGGTTCGCCGTGGTGCGACGTGCTTTCCGTTGTGCGGGGGCAGGTCGTGCCTCGGCGACGCCGCGGTACCGCCGCGGCGGCGGCCGCCGGGCCGGCGGGACCGCGGGAAGGGAGGCGCGCCTCCCGCTGGCACTGTGCCTCCCGTCCTCCCGTCCTCCCGTCCTCCGCCCAACCATGAGTACGTCGCGCCACGCTTCGCCGTGGCGCGACGTGCTTCCGCTTGTGCGAGGGCACGTTGCGCCGCGCCTGGTCTGCGCTTGGCCGCCCGCGGTGCGCGGGCCGGACTGAGGAAGCGTCGGACGGAGGTGTAGCTCCCGCTGGCACCGTGCCTCCCGTCCTCCGCACCACCGCGGGCACGTCGCGCCGCGGTTCGCCGCGGTGCGACGTGCTTTCCCTTGTGCCGGGCAGGTCGCGCCCCTGTCTGGTCCGCGCTTGGCCGCCCGAGGTGCGCGGGCCGGACTGAGGAAGCGTCGGACGGGAGGCGCGGCTCCCGCTGGCACCGTGCCTCCCGTCCGGCGGGCGGGCGCCCCGGACGGCGCGCCCGGATGCTGACGCCGAGTGGGCTGTTCCTGTCGTTCCGGGCGCGCGAGCGTGACGGATCGTGCTCCCTCGGCGCTCCGCACGCGGCGCGTCCTGCCTGCTCGCGACTCCGCGCGAGGCCGGGCCCGCGCCCGCGCCCGCGCGAGGCACGCGCGCCGCCGCACGGGAACGACGAAGCGCCACCCGGCGAGCCGGGTGGCGCTTCGAGGGACTGGAGCGGGCCCTACAGCGTCGGGTACTGCCCGCGCCGGACCTGCGGCTTCGGCAGGCGCAGGAAGCGCAGCTGCCACGCCCGGGTCAGGATGTAGAGGAAGGTCCCGCGCTGCGTGCTCCCGAACTTCGCGGAGAGCTTCTTGCGGAGCGACAACCAGAGGATCACGCAGTCGAGCACGAACAGCGCGACGAACGCCCACACCATGAGCAGCGAGTACGAGGCCAGGGGAGTCTGCGCGGCGGCGAACCCGACGACCAGGAACAGGACGAGGACGGGCATCATGACCTCGCCCACGTTCCAGCGGGCGTCGATCCAGTCGCGCACGAACTTGCGCTGCTCGCCCTTGTCCTTGGCCGGGAGGTAGCGTTCCTCGCCGTTCGCCATGCCCACGCGGGCCTTCTCGCGCTCCGTGGTCAGACGGGCGCGGGCGGCCTTCTTGTCCTGCGGGCTGTTGCCCACGAGCGGGCGGCGGTTGGCGGCCTCGCGCTCGCGACGCGACGGCGTCGGACGACCCTTGCCCTGCTCGAGGAGTTCTTCCTCGGAGGGGTTCACGGTCGTGTTGGTCTTGGGGGCTGCCTTCGCCACGGTGCGTTCCTGACTGCGGTTGCGTGCTGGATCGTCCTCTAGATTACGGGACATGACCGACACCGACCAGCACAGCCCCGCGACCGACCCCGCGCTCCTCGACGCCCTGCGCGAACACGTGCAGGGCGCGCTGCCGACGACGATCGCGGACCTGTCCGCCCTGGTCCGGTTGCCGTCGGTGTCGTGGTCGGCCTTCGACCCGGCGAACGTGCAGGCCAGTGCCGAGGCCGTCGCCGACCTCGCCCGGTCGACCGGCGTCTTCGCCGACGATGCCGTGCGCATCGTCCGGTCCGCGGTCGAGGGCGACACCCCGGCCACCGACGCCCCGACCACCGACGCCCCGGCCGCCGGCACCGCGGTCAGCGACACCCCGTCCGGCGACGCCGCGGCCACGGACGCCGCGCCCTCCGACACCGCGGCCGCCGCCGGGGTCGAGCTCGGCCAGCCCGCCGTCCTCGCGGTCCGCCCGGCGCGCAACGGCAAGCCGACGGTGATGCTCTACGCCCACCACGACGTGCAGCCCCAGGGCGACGACGCGCTGTGGGAGACCCCGCCCTTCGAGCCGACGCTCCGCGGCGACCGGCTGTACGGCCGTGGCGCCTCGGACGACAAGGCGGGCGTGATGACGCACATCGCCTCGCTCCGGGCCCTGCACGCGCAGTTCGGCGACGACCTCGACCTCGGTGTCGTGCTCTTCGTCGAGGGCGAGGAGGAGTTCGGCTCCCGCTCGTTCCGCACGTTCCTGCGCGAGCAGAAGGAGCACCTCGCCGCCGACGTCATCGTCGTCGCGGACAGCGACAACTGGTCGGTCGACGTCCCGTCCATCACGGTGTCGCTCCGCGGCAACGTCACGTTCAAGGCGACGCTGACGACGCTCGAGCACGCCAGCCACAGCGGCATGTTCGGCGGCGCGGCCCCCGACGCGATGATCCCGATGGTCCGCCTGCTCGCGTCGCTCCACGACGACGACGGGTCGGTGGCCGTCGAGGGCCTCACCGCGTACGAGGCCGACGTGCCCGAGCGCTCCGAGGCCGAGCTCGCGACCGACGCCGCGCTGCTGCCCGGGGTCCGGCCGGTCGGCACCGGCCCGGTGCTGTCGCGCATGTGGTTCCAGCCGTCGCTGACGGTGACCGGCATGGACGTCCCGAGCGTCGCGAACGCCTCGAACACGCTGCTGCCCTCGGTCGCGGCCCGCATCTCGGTGCGCGTCGCGCCCGGGCAGTCGGCCACCGATGCGTACGCCGCCGTCGAGCGGCACCTGCGTGCGAACGTGCCGTTCGGTGCGCAGCTCGAGATCACCGAGGTCGACACCGGCGACGGTTTCCTGGTCGACACCGCCGGCTGGGCCGTCCAGGAGGCGCGCACCGCCATGCACGAGGGCTGGGGCGCCCCCGCGGTCGAGCAGGGCATCGGCGGGTCCATCCCCTTCGTCTCCGACCTGGCCGCCGAGTTCCCCGAGGCGCAGATCCTCGTCACGGGCGTCGAGGACCCCGACACCCGCGCACACAGCCCGAACGAGTCGCAGCACCTCGGCGTGCTGCACCGCGCGATCGCCGCCGAGGCGATCCTGCTCGCGCGGCTCGCGACGCGCGCCTGACGGCGCGATCCGGACGGGAGGCGCGGTGCCGGTCGGCATCGCGCCTCCCGTCGCGTCGACGGTCCCCTGGGGCGAGCGCGGTCGCCTGCTGTGAGCGCGGTCGCCCACAGCGCGCGCGGTCACCCGTGGAGCGCGGTCTCCTGTGGAGCACCACCCACTCCGTCGGCGGCAGTGCTTACAATCAACGACAGGCGCGGTGATCGACACCGCCCGGAGGGAGACGCGCGGATGAGCGACACCATCACCGACAACGCACCGTCGACGGACGCCCGTACCCACGGCGTCGCACTGAGCGACACCGCGGCGGCGAAGGTGGCGAGCCTGCTCGAGCAGGAGGGCCGCGACGACCTGCGCCTGCGCCTGGCGGTCCAGCCCGGCGGATGCTCCGGGCTCATCTACCAGCTCTACTTCGACGAGCGTCTGATGGACGGCGACGCCACGGCCGAGTTCGGCAGCGGCGTCGAGGTCGTCGTCGACAAGATGAGCGTCCCGTACCTGGACGGCGCGACGATCGACTTCGAGGACACGATCCAGAAGCAGGGCTTCACGATCGACAACCCGAACGCGCAGGGCAGCTGCGCCTGCGGCGACAGCTTCCACTAGGAGCGAGCGCTCCGCCACGGGGGAGCGCACGGCGTCCGTTGCACGGACCCGACCGACACGCGAGCGGGGAGCGGCCGATCTGGCCGCTCCCCGCTCGTCGTCCGTCCGACTCCTCGTCGTCGGCGGACCCGCACGACCGGGGGAAAGGCTCGTCCTCCGCCCCGCTCGAGGGCGGGAACCGACGCGTGGACCGACCCGAACCGGGGGTCGTGTGCGCGAGTGTCGGTGAGCTGCGAGTAAGCTAGGAGTGTTCCAACCAAGCTGGGAGCCAGCAATGTGCGGCCTTCGTGCCGCCGGCTCCCTGCCACGTCTTCCGAGAGGTAACAGTGCGTTCGAATCGCCGTATACGTTGGGCGGCCGTCCCGGTGGCCGTCGGTCTGGTCATCGCACTGGCTGGCTGCACGCAGCAGCAGATGAACGGATGGCTCCCCGGCACGGAGCAGACGAAGGACGTCACGAACCACACGAGCCGCATCGTCGGCCTGTGGACCACCAGCTGGATCGTCCTCCTCGCGGTGGGTCTCATCGTCTGGGGCCTCATCATCTGGGCCGCGATCGTCTACCGCCGCCGCAAGGGCCAGACCGGCCTCCCGGTGCAGATGCGGTACAACATGCCGCTCGAGATCTTCTACACGATCGTGCCGCTCATCCTGGTGCTGGGCTTCTTCGCCTTCACCGCCAAGGACCAGTCGGCCATCGAGAAGCCCTTCGAGAACCCCGACGCCACCGTGCACGTGTACGGCAAGCGCTGGGCTTGGGACTTCAACTACATCGACCAGTCCAACCCCGAGGACAGCGTCTACTACCAGGGCATCCAGGCGCAGGAAGAAGAGAACGGCAAGGGTGCGATCGACGAGTCGCAGCTGCCGACGCTGTACCTGCCGGTCGACAAGAAGGTCAAGATCGAGCTGTCGTCCCGCGACGTCGACCACTCCTTCTGGGTCATCGACTTCCTCTACAAGAAGGACATGCTCCCGGGCAAGACGAACTACGAGTACTTCGTCCCGCAGAAGATCGGCACGTACCAGGGCAAGTGCGCCGAGCTCTGCGGTGAGTACCACTCGCTGATGCTCTTCCAGGTCAAGGTCGTGTCGGACTCCGACTACAAGGCCTACCTCGAGACGCTGCGCGACCAGGGCAAGGTCGGTCTGCTCGGCAACGAGTACGACACCAACACGAACGAACCGAACAACCAGGCGCCGGCAGAGGCGTCCAGCGCGAAGAAGTAGGGGCTCGTCAGATGACAACGTCACTCGTCGGCCAGCCGACCAGGCCCTCGACGCCGGACTTCCAGGCGTCGAAGGTCGGTCGGAAGGGCAACATCATCGTCCGGTGGATCACCTCCACCGACCACAAGACCATCGGGTACATGTACCTGATCGCCTCGTTCGTCTTCTTCCTGCTCGCAGGTGTGATGGCGCTCGTGATCCGCGCACAGCTCTTCGAGCCCGGCCTGCAGGTCGTCGCCACGAAGGAGCAGTACAACCAGCTGTTCACCATGCACGGCACGATCATGCTGCTGATGTTCGCGACGCCGCTGTTCTCGGGCTTCGCGAACGCGATCATGCCGCTGCAGATCGGTGCTCCGGACGTCGCGTTCCCGCGTCTGAACGGGTTCGCCTTCTGGCTCTACCTGTTCGGCTCGCTGATCGCCGTCGGTGGCTTCCTCACCCCGCAGGGTGCCGCGTCCTTCGGCTGGTTCGCCTACGCGCCACTGAGTGACACGACGTTCACGCCGGGTCTCGGTGGGACGCTCTGGGTCTTCGGCCTGGGCATGACCGGCTTCTCGACGATCCTCGGCGCGGTGAACTTCATCACGACGATCATCACGATGCGTGCCCCCGGCATGACGATGTTCCGCATGTCGATCTTCACGTGGAACACCCTCGTGACGTCGCTGCTCGTGCTGATGGCCTTCCCGGTCCTCGCCGCGGCGCTGTTCGGCCTCGGCCTCGACCGCGTGTTCGACGCGCAGATCTACAACCCGGCCAACGGCGGTGCCCTGCTCTGGCAGCACCTGTTCTGGTTCTTCGGGCACCCCGAGGTCTACATCATCGCGCTGCCGTTCTTCGGCATCGTCTCCGAGGTCTTCCCGGTCTTCAGCCGCAAGCCGATCTTCGGGTACAAGACCCTCGTCTACGCGACCATCTCCATCGCGGCCCTCTCGGTCACGGTGTGGGCGCACCACATGTACGTCACCGGTGGCGTCCTGCTCCCGTGGTTCTCGCTCATGACGATGCTCATCGCGGTCCCGACCGGCGTGAAGATCTTCAACTGGGTCGGCACCATGTGGCGCGGTTCGGTCACGTTCGAGACGCCGCTGCTCTGGGCCCTCGGCTTCCTCATCACCTTCACGTTCGGTGGTCTCACCGGTGTGATCCTGGCGTCGCCGCCGCTCGACTTCCACGTGTCCGACTCGTACTTCGTCGTCGCGCACTTCCACTACGTGGTCTTCGGCACCGTCGTGTTCGCGATGTTCTCCGGGTTCTACTTCTGGTGGCCGAAGTGGACCGGCAAGATGCTCAACGAGCGTCTCGGCAAGATCCACTTCTGGCTGCTGTTCATCGGCTTCCACACGACGTTCCTCATCCAGCACTGGCTGGGCGTCATCGGCATGCCGCGTCGCTACGCGACCTACCTGCCGAACGACGGCTTCACCTGGATGAACCAGCTGTCGACGATCGGCTCGATGATCCTCGCGATCTCGTTCCTGCCGTTCATCTTCAACGTCTACGTGACCGCTCGGAACGCTCCGAAGGTCGCGGTGAACGACCCCTGGGGCTACGGCCGCTCGCTCGAGTGGGCGACCAGCTGCCCGCCGCCCCGCCACAACTTCACGTCGATCCCGCGGATCCGTTCCGAATCCCCGGCCTTCGACCTGAACCACCCGGAAGCGGGTGTGCCGATCGGTGTGGGTCCTGCGAAGGACGCACCGGACGCTCCGACCTACGACGCCGCGAAGGGCGAGGTGAAGTAAGCCGATGCGCGCCAACACCAACCTGTTCTGGATCCTCTTCGGGTTCTTCATCCTCGCGGACGCCGCGTACACGATCTGGGCACTGATCTACTACGGTCGCCCGGAGTGGGTCGGCACGGTCGCGATCGGCCTCACCGGGATCATGTCCGCGTTCATCGCGTTCTACCTCGGCAAGGTCATGTCCTCGCAGGGCGGCGTGCTGCCCGAGGACCGTCCGGACGCCAACATCGAGGACGGCGACGCCGAGCTCGGGCACTTCAGCCCGTGGTCGTGGTGGCCGATCCTGCTCGCCGGTTCCACTGCCCTGTGCTTCCTCGGTCTCGCGGCCGGTCTGTGGATCGTCCCGATCGGGCTCGCCATGGTCACCGTGACCCTCGTGGGCTGGGTCTACGAGTACTACCGCGGCAACTTCGGACACTGATCTCCACGCTGCAGCGCACCTGACACCCTCGGGCGGCACCTCATCCGGTGCCGCCCGACGTGTGTCCGGAGCAGGTCGAGCACCCCTCATCGTCCCGGCACCCGTACCCCACCCCGACCGAACACTCGGTCCGGACCGGGTATCCCGGGAATCAACCGGCCCGCACGCGGCTTGAGCCCGAGCGGACCCTCCCACCAGCGAAAGGAGTCACCTCCGGTGACCGACAAGCGCACCCTCATCATCTTCGGCGCGACGGGCGACCTCGCCTCCCGCCTGCTGCTGCCGGGCCTCGGCACGTTCCTGCAGAGCGGTCGAGCGGTTCCCGTCCAGCTGATCGGCACCGGCCGCAGCGCCCGCAGCGAGGAGCAGTGGAAGGACGTCGTCACGAAGTCCTTCGCCTCGCAGGACGTGCACGGCGCCGAGGTCGACGCGACCCTCGAGTCGACCCGCTTCATCCAGGGCGACCCCACCGACCCCGAGCACCTCAAGGCGCTCCTCGACGCCGCGGAGTCGGAGCCGATCCTCTACTTCGCGCTCCCGCCGCAGATCGCGTCCGACATCTGCGAGGCCCTGCAGCAGGTGGAGCTCCCCGAGGGCACCACCCTCGCGTTCGAGAAGCCGTTCGGCACCGACGTCGCCAGCGCCCGGGCCCTCAACGAGACGGTCCTCAAGCTCGTCCCCGAGGAGCGCGTGCACCGCACCGACCACTTCCTCGGTCGCACGACGGTCCTCAACATCATCGGTCTGCGTTTCGCGAACCGACTGTTCGAGCCGATCTGGAACGCGGACAACATCGAGAAGGTCGACGTCTTCTACGACGAGACCCTCGGCCTCGAGAACCGCGCGCAGTACTACGACGAGGCCGGTGCGATGGTCGACATGATCCAGTCGCACCTGCTGCAGATCCTCGGGCTCGTGACGATGGACGCCCCCGCGGCCATCGACTCGGTCGAGTTCCGCTCCTCGCTCGCCCGCGTGCTGCGCTCGACGCGCCTCAAGGGTGACGACGCGACGATCGCGTCCCGTCGTGCCGTCTACACGGCCGGCACGATCGACGGCAAGGAACTGCCGTCGTACCAGGACGAGGACGGCGTCGACAAGTCGCGCGAGACCGAGACCCTGGCCGAGATCGAGGTCGAGGTGGACACCGCGCGCTGGAAGGGCGTGCCGTTCACCCTCCGTTCCGGCAAGGCGCTCGGCGCCAGCCGCAAGGAGGTCCTCATCACCTTCAAGCCGGTGCCGCGTCTGCCCTCGGGCCTGTCCGGTCGCCCGAAGGCCGACACGCTCCGCATCGTCCTCAACCCGGACGAGATCGAGCTGTCGGTGTCGGCCAACGGCGGCGGCAACCCGTTCGAGATGGGCCAGGTCACCCTGTCGTCCTCGTTCGACGACGGTGAGCTGACGCCCTACGGCGAGGTCCTCAACGGCATCTTCCACGACGACCCGCTGCTCTCGATCCGCGGCGACGTGGCCGAGCGCTGCTGGGAGATCGTCGAGCCCGTCGTCGCCGCCTGGAAGGCCGGCGACGTCCCGCTCGAGGAGTACCGCGCCGGTTCGCGCGGTCCGGCCGAGTGGGTCTCGTCGTCCTGACGGACGTCACCCCCTGACGGACGGGAGGCGCGGTGCCGGCTGGCACCGCGCCTCCCGTCCGTCACGGGGTCAGGACGGTGAGCCGGCGCGCGTCCCCTCGCCGGTCCAGGACCGCGTGCCGCCGTCGTGGACGGCGAGGCGCGTGCGGTGGCCTGAGGCCTCGCCGCGTGCGCGGGCGATCGCGTCGGCCGCGGACACGAGGGTCAGGTGCGACAGCACCTGCGGGGTGTTGCCGATCTGGTGTCCGGTGGCGACGTCGACCTCCTCGGACAGCATGCCGACGTCGTTCGCGTAGCCGACGAGCACGTCCATGAGGCGTTCGGCGTCGTCGACGCGACCCGATGCGGCGTACTGCTCCACGAGCCAGAACGAGCACGCCAGGAAGGGGTGCTCGCTGCCGGACAGCCCGTCGAAGCCGGCGCTCGTGCGGTAGCGCAGCACGAGTCCGTCGTCGCCGACGCGGAGGTTCTGTTCGATAGCCGCCACGGTGCCGGTCATGCGCGGGTCGTCGGCCCGGCAGTACCCGACCTGCGGGAGGACGAGCAGGCTCGCGTCGACCTCGTCGGTGTCGTAGTGCTGGCGGTAGGCGCCGCGCTCCGCGTTCCAGCCGTGCTCCTCGATCTCGGCGCGGACCTGGTCGCGCAGGGTGCGCCAGCGGTCGACGGGGCCCTCGAGCCCGAACTCCTCGACGGCGGCGACGCCCCGGTCGAACGCGGCCCAGATCATCGCGCGCGAGTGGGTGAAGTGCCGGCGGGGTCCGCGCATCTCCCAGATGCCGTTGTCCGGTTCCTGCCAGTGGTCCTCGACGTAGCCGAGCAGCGCGCGCTGGAGGGCCCAGGAGTCGGCGTTCTCCTCGACGCCGAGCTCGCGGGCGTCGTGGAGCGCTGCGAGCACCTCGCCGAAGACGTCCCCCTGGTACTGCGTCGACGCGCCGTTGCCGACCCGGACCGGCGTGGAGCCGAGGTAGCCGGGCAGCTCGTCGAGCGTCCGCTCCGGCAGTTCGCGCTCCCCGGCCACCCCGTACATGATCTGCACGTCGGCGGGGTCGCCGGCGATCGCGCGGAGCAGCCAGCCGCGCCAGTGCGTCGCTTCGTCGCGGTAGCCGTGCGCGATGAGGGACGCGAGAGCGAGCGAGGCGTCGCGGAGCCAGACGTAGCGGTAGTCCCAGTTGCGTTCGCCGCCGGGGTCCTCCGGCAGGCTCGTGGTCGCCGCGGCGACGACCCCGCCCGTCTCGCCGTGGGTCATCGCGCGCAGCAGGAGGAGCGACCGGCGCGACGCCTCCGCGTACGGGCCCTCGGTGTGCGCGGTCGCCGACCAGTCCCGCCACCACCGGGTGGTGTGCGCGAGGGCCGCGTCCACGTCGAGCGGCTCCGGCGGCTCGCGGTGCGACGGGTACCAGGTGAGCACGGTGTCGACGACGTCCCCGTCGTGGACGGTCGTCGTCGCGGTGTGGCGGTGGTCCTCCGCGTGGAAGCGCACGCCGCGGACGACGACCGATCCCGGACCGGCGGTGGCGAGCAGCGACGGGTCGTCGTCGTCGCCGATCTGCCGGACCCAGGGGAGCGCACGGGCGTAGTCGAACCGGATGCGCAGGGTCTGCTGGACCTCGACGGACCCCTGCAGGCCCCGGACCCGTCGGACGATCGCCGCCCGGTGCGCGCCGACCGGCATGAAGTCGGTGACCTCGACGACGCCGGTGTCGGTCGTCCACACCGTCGACAGGACGAGCGTGTCCGGCAGGTGCCGTCGGACGGCGGTGGCGCCGGGGGCGGCCGGGCGGAGCGTCCAGTGGCCGTGGTCCTCGTCGCCGAGGAGCGACGCGAAGGTCGACGGGCTGTCGAACCGCGGCAGGCACGCCCAGTCGATCGTGCCGTCGCGGCCGACCAGCGCGGCCGTGCCCGTGTCGCCGATCAGGGCGTGGTCCTCGATGCGGTTCGGCGGCGGCGTCGCGTGGCTCATGGTGGCGATCCAACCACCGGTGGCCGTGGACGACGGTCGGGGGACTGAGGGTGTGCTCAGCGCCGTGGGAGCGGTTCGGAGCGGGGACGGGCCAGGGCCGGGCGGCCCGGCTCCGGAGCCGCGCGGCGGCTCGGCACGGTGTGGCTCGGAGCGGTCCCGCTCGGAGCCGTGCTGGTCAGAGCGGTGCGGAGGAGTCCGCCTCGGTGATGCCGACGCGGGAGAGCTCCGACCAGAGGCCGGCGCCGTCGGGGGCGTACACCCACGGCGACGAGGAGTCACGCGTGCGCTCCTGGCCCCGCGACCGACCACCGGCGAGGACGGCCTCGCTGGTGGAGAGCTGCCGGATCGCGACCCCGGCGACGTTCTCCGGGTGCTCCCGCGCGAACTCGCCGTACAGGGCCTCGTCGTGCTGCCCGTCGTCGCCGACGAGCAGCCACTGCACGTCGGGGAAGTCCGCCGCGAGGCGCCGCAGGTTCTCCTGCTTGTGCAGCTGGCCGCTCCGGAAGAACCGGTCGTGGGTGGGGCCCCAGTCGGTCAGCAGCAGGGTGCCGGTCGGGTACATGTTGCGCGTCAGGAAGCGCTGGAGGGTCGGTGCGACGTTCCACGCCCCCGTGGACAGGTAGACCGTCGGGGCGCCCGGGTGCTGGGCGAGCACGCGCTCGTACAGCACGGACATGCCCGGGACGGGGCGGCGGGCGTGCTCGGTGAGGACGAAGGAGTTCCACGCCGCCAGCATCGGGCGGGGGAGCGAGGTCACCATCACGGTGTCGTCGATGTCGGACAGCAGCCCGAAGCGGGTGTCCGGGTCGACGATGAAGACGTCCGCCTCGACGTCACGCATCCCACCGGCCGAAAGGCGCACGGTCTGCCACCCCGGTTCGAGGGTGATCGGCACCTTGACGTCCACGACACCGCCGCGGTCGGACTGCACCACGTGGGTCGTCCCGCCCGCGGTGACCGTGACCTCGGCGTCGTCGACCGCGACGCTCGTGAAGCTCTTCCACCCGCGCACGCCGTAGAACGAGGCGTCGGAGGCCAGGCCGCGGCGGGTGAGCAGCACGCGGCAGAGCACCCGGATCCACCCCGGAGCGCCGTAGCCGGTGTACGGCACGACGGTCGGGACGAGGCCCCGGCGTCGCGCGCGGTGCTCCCGGAACTCCTGGACGGCATCCTCGATGCGGGCCGCACGGTGCAGGATCGGCTCGGCCAGCGACAGCTCGTGGGGCTTCGGGTCGGGCATCTGCCCACTATCCCACGCCGGGCCGTGCGGCGTCGGACCACGCTCGGGAGGGCCGCGCGACCCGGCTCTCCTGTGGTGAGTCGCAGCGACGTTCCAGCCGTGCTCTGCGAGCATTGCCCCGTCACGCAAGACGACAGCGTCCGGAAGGACGCCCACCTGATCGCGCCCACGTGGTGCAAGAGGAGAACACGTGCTCGTCACCGAGGTATCGAACGCACTGCCGGGGGGATCATCACTGCTCAGGAACGAGCCGGTCCAAGCCCGCAGTTCGGCGCGCCTCGCGGGCCTCCTCGACGCTGCTGCGGCGGTGATCGACGAGATCGGCTTCGAGCGCCTGACCACCGCGATGGTCGCCGAACGTGCCGGTGCGTCCATCGGCACGGTCTACCGCTACTTCCCGGACCGCATCGCCGTGGTCGAGGCGCTCGCGATCCGCAGCACGCAGCGGCTGGCCGAACGCTTCCTGACGGCGCTCGACGAGAGCGACGCCGAGACCTGGCAGGACGCCTGCGACGCGCTGATCGACGCCACCGTCGCGATGTACCGCACCGAGCCGGGCTTCCGCGCGATCCGCTTCGGCGACGCCGCGGACACCGGCACCGGAGACCCCGAGGACCGCATGGGCGCGCTGGGGGCGGCCGTCGCACAGGTCCTGCACGACCGGTTCGGCTTCCCGACCGGTGAACGGGTCGAGCGCACCTGGGTCGTGCTCGCCGAGTCCGCGCACGCCGTCATCGCCCGTGCGACCGCGGACCGCAGCAATCCCGACACCGCCCTCATCGACGAGTACCGCACGATGAGCCGCGCACACCTCGAAGCGGTGGTCGCCGCCGCCTGACGGCCACGACCCGCCCGGGTCGACGACGGAGTGCGGGCATCGTCGCGTCCGCGGCCGTCCGCGGCCGTCCGCGGCTGTCCGCGGCTGTCCGCGGCCGTCCGCGGCCGTCCGGCGCCGTCCGCCGCCCGGTCCGGTGCCCGACGGTCGCTGGGTGCGCGTCCAGATCGTCCGTTGTCCGCATGCCGTCATGGATCGTCACCACGGAACACCGCCCGGGGCACACGGGTAGGGTCACTCGGAGTCGGGCTACCTCCGAACCGAAGGGCACCCACCATGATCGAGTTCCGCTCCGTGCGCAAGACGTACCCGGACGGCACCACCGCGGTCGACGACTTCAGCCTCGTCATCCCGTCCCGCACCACGACCGTCTTCGTCGGGTCGAGCGGCTGCGGCAAGACCACCCTGCTCCGCATGATCAACCGCATGGTCGACCCCTCGTCGGGCACCGTGGAGATCGACGGCGAGGACGTCGCGGGCGTCGACCCCGTGCAGCTCCGCCGCCGCATCGGCTACGTGATGCAGAGCGCCGGTCTGCTGCCGCACCGGAAGGTCGTCGACAACATCGCGACCGTGCCCCTGCTCACGGGCGTGTCCAAGGCCGAGGCGCGTGCGCGTGCCCTCGAGCTGATGGACACCGTCGGGCTCGACCGGGCGTTCGCCGACCGGTACCCCTCGCAGCTCTCGGGTGGGCAGCAGCAGCGCGTCGGCGTGGCACGAGGCCTCGCGGTGGACCCGAACGTCCTGCTCATGGACGAGCCGTTCGGCGCCGTGGACCCGCTGGTGCGCAACGACCTGCAGGACGAGCTCATCCGACTGCAGCGCGAGCTCGGCAAGACCGTGGTGTTCGTCACGCACGACATCGACGAGGCGTTCAAGCTCGGCGACCAGGTCGTCATCCTCAAGAAGGGCGGCGAGATCGCGCAGCTCGGCACGCCGGCCGAGATCCTGTCGGAGCCGGCCGACGACTTCGTCGCGAACTTCATCGGCGCCGGACGCGGCCGACGGGCCCTCCGGGTCGAGCAGACGCCCACCGGGCCGATCGTCGTCGACGGGGACGGGCGCGCCGCGGGCGTGCTGACCGGCCCCGTGCAGGTGGTGGACGCTGCGGCATCGGTGCCGCACGCAGCAGAGGCCGGGGCGCGTGACACCGCCGCGGGTGCTCCGGCGCAGGGTGGGAGCGACCGGTGAACTGGGTCACGGGGAACCTCGACACCATCACGTCGAACCTGGTCGCCCACATCTGGTTGTCGGTCCCGCCGATCGTCCTGAGCTTCCTGTTGTCGGTCCCGATCGGGCTGCTCATCAGTCGGCTCCGTCGCCGCCCGAACCGGGCCGCGCGGGCGACCGGATCGGCCTTCGTCGTCGTCACGAGCCTGCTCTACACGATCCCGGCGCTGCCGCTGTTCCTGGTGCTCCCGGCGATCATCGGCACGAGCTACCTCGACCCGGTGAACGTGGTCATCGCGATGACGATCTTCGGCGTCGCGCTGATGGCCCGGTCCGCGGCCGACGCCGTCGACGCCGTCGACGCGGACGTCGTCGGAGCCGCCGAGGCGCTCGGGTACTCCGCGTCGCAGCGGTTCTTCAAGGTGGAGCTGCCGCTCGCCGGGCCGGTCCTGCTCGCGGGCATCCGCGTCGTGTCCGTCTCGACGATCAGCCTCGTGACGGTCGGTGCGCTCATCGGCATCCCGAACCTCGGCTTCCTGCTGACGGACGGCCTGAAGCGCGCCATCAGCGTGGAGATCCTGACCGGCATCGTGCTCACGATCGTCCTGGCCCTGGTCTTCGACGTCCTGCTGGTGGCGCTCGGCCGGTTGCTCATGCCCTGGACACGGGGCAACGGACGCGTGGCGCGTTCCGCCCGTCGTGCCGGCACCGACGGCGTCCGCCGGAGCGAGGTGGCAGCGTGAACCTCTTCGCCCAGGGCATCGCCTGGATCTTCGACCCCGCGAACCACGTCGGACCGGACGCCATCGGTGTCCGGCTCTGGGAGCACGTCTGGATCACGCTGCTCGCGGTCGGCATCGCCGTCGTGATCGCGGTCCCGATCGGTCTGCTCATCGGCCACACCGGCAAGGGCCGCTCGATCGCGGTCGGTGTCTCCGGCGGCATCCGGGCACTCCCGACGCTCGGGCTGCTCACGCTGCTCGCGCTCTGGATCGGGCTCGGCGTCCAGGCTCCGCTCATCGCCCTCGTCGTCCTGGCGATCCCGTCCGTCCTCGCCGGCGCCTACTCCGGCGTGGAGGCCATCGACCGGGTCACGATCGACGCCGCACGCGCCCAGGGCATGACCGCCTGGCAGCTGCTCGTCCGTGTCGAGGTCCCGCTCGCGCTCCCGCTGATCGTCGGGGGCATCCGCGCCGCCGTGCTGCAGGTCGTCGCGACCGCGACCCTCGTGGCCTACATCAACGCCGGAGGGCTGGGCGGCTACGCCTTCTCCGGCATCGCCAACTCGGACTACGCGGAGGTGCTCGGCGGCTCGATCATCGTGATCGCGCTCGCGATCGCCTTCGAGGTCCTCTTCGCCGCGCTCCAGCGGCTCGCCGTCCCCGCGGGTGTCTCCGCCGGGTCCGCGGGCCGCGCGCGTCGGAACACCCGTCGCTCGGCACCACGAGCAGCAACCCCTGTGGAAGGAACCCACCCGTGATCACAGCACCCACCAAGCGGCTCGCCGCGGCCGTCGCCGTCGCCTCCGCCGTCGCCCTCACCCTCGCGGGCTGCTCCTCGAGCGACCCGCTGTCGTCCGGCTCGGGCTCGGGGGACTCGAAGACGATCGTCGTCGGCTCGCAGGCGTACCCCTCGAACGAGATCATCGCCGAGCTGTACGCGCAGGAGCTCGAGCACGAGGGCTTCACCGTCACCAAGAAGCTCAACATCGGTCAGCGCAAGGCGTACTGGCCCGAGATCGAGAAGGGGAGCATCTCGGTGTTCCCCGAGTACAACGGCAACCTGCTGAACTTCCTGCTGCAGGAGGACGGCAAGTCGACCACCACCGAGACGACGACCGACGGCATCAACTCGGCCCTCTCGTCGGCGCTGCCCTCCGGGGTCAAGGCGCTGCCGTCCGCGGACGCGTCGGACGCCGACACGTACACCGTGACGCAGGAGACGGCGGACAAGTACGGCCTGAAGTCGATCGCCGACCTGTCGAAGATCGGCGGGACGATCTCGATCGCCGCCAACCCCGAGTTCGCGACGGCCGCCTACGGCCCGAAGGGACTGAAGGAGAAGTACGGCATCGACGGCACGGTGAACCAGCAGAACGACTCGGGCGGCCCGCTCACGATCAAGGCGATCCAGGACGGCGACGCCCAGGTCGCCGACATCTACTCCGCGAGCGCCTCGATCAAGACCGAGAAGCTCGTGACCCTCGAGGACCCGAAGCACCTCGTTCCCGCGAACAACGTCACGCCCATCGTGTCGAAGGACCTCGACTCGAAGGCCGCCGACGCGATCGAGAAGGTGAACAAGCTGCTCACCACCGACGTGCTGATCGAGCTGAACCGACAGAACTCGGTCGATCAGAAGTCGGCGTCGTCGGTCGCGAAGGCGTTCCTGCAGGACAAGGGCCTGCTGTAACGACCCGGTACGGAAAGAACGACAGGCGTCGGGCTTCGAGCCCGGCGCCTGTCGTCGTTCCAGCACCCGGACAATGCACGCTCGTTCCGCACGCTTGTGCCGATCACGCCCCCTGCACGTTCGTGCAGAGCGCCTTTCTACAACTTGTCGAAGCAGGTGTCCGAGCAGTAGCGTGGAGGTGTCCCAACGGAGTGTGACAGCAGAAGTTCCCCCTTCCACAGGAAGCAACTGACGTGCACGAACAGCGCGCGGCGGCCCGGCAAGGACACGCCGCATGAACGACCTCCTCGATCCCCTCGTCCTGTCGCGGTGGCAGTTCGGTCTCACGACCATCTACCACTTCCTCTTCGTCCCGCTGACGATCGGCATGGCCCTCGTCGTGGCCGTGTTCCAGTCCGCGTGGGTCCGCACCGGCCGGCCGCACTACCTGCAGCTGACGCGGTTCTTCGGACGGATCTTCCTCATCAACTTCGCGATGGGGGTGGTGACCGGCATCGTGCAGGAGTTCCAGTTCGGCATGAACTGGTCGAACTACTCCCGCTTCGTGGGCGACGTGTTCGGCGCCCCGCTCGCGCTCGAGGGCATCCTCGCCTTCTTCTTCGAGGCGGCCTTCATCGGGGTGTGGATCTTCGGCTGGGACCGTCTGCCGAAGGCGCTGCACCTGGCGAGCATCTGGTGCGTCAGCGTGGGCACGATGCTGTCGGCGTACTTCATCCTCGCGGCGAACGCGTTCATGCAGCACCCGGTCGGCTTCGCGATCAACCACGCCAAGGGCCGGGCCGAGCTCACCGACATCTGGGCCGTGCTGACCAACAAGGTCGCCCTCGCGGCCTTCCCGCACACGCTCTTCGGCGCGTTCATGGTGGCCGCGTCGGTCATCGTGGCGGTCGCTGCCTACCACCTGGCGCGGAACCAGCACCTCGAGACGATGCTGCCGGCCCTGAAGTTCGGCATGTGGACCATGCTCGCGTCCGGGGCGCTCACCGTCCTGTCCGGCGACCAGCTCGGCCTGACGATGGTCGACACGCAGCCGATGAAGATGGCCGCGGCCGAGGCGCTCTACAACACCTCGACCGGCAAGGACGCGTCGTTCTCGATCTTCACGCTCGGGACGCCGGACGGGGTGCACGAGCTCTTCTCGATCCGCATCCCGTACCTGCTGTCGTTCCTGTCGACGCACACCTTCACGGGGACCGTCGAGGGCATCAACGACCTGCAGGGGCAGTACTCCACGGTCTACGGCCCGGGCGACTACAAGCCGATCATCTGGGTGACCTACTGGTCCTTCCGCTGGATGATCGCCCTGGGGGTCGGTGCGGTGCTGGTGTCGGTCGTCGGGCTCTGGCTGACCCGCGGCGGTCGGCTGCCCGTCAAGCGCTGGATCTGGCGCGTGGCGACCTGGTCGGTCCCGCTGCCCATGGCCGCGATGATCATGGGCTGGGTCTTCACCGAGATGGGCCGGCAGCCGTGGCTGGTCTTCGGGCTGCTCCGGACGGCGGACGGCGTCTCGCCGAACGTCACCGGGCTCGAGGTCCTCATCTCGCTCGTGGTCTTCACGCTCATCTACGGCGCGCTCGCGGTCGTCGAGTTCCGACTGATCAAGAAGGTCGCGCAGGAGGGCCCAGCCGCCCCGGCGGAGGTCGACGAGGAGACCGGCGAGGTCAAGCACGAAGTGACGGTCTACTAGTGATGGGAACCGTGTAGCCATGGACCTGCCAGTGCTCTGGTTCGCGATCGTCGGCGTGTTCTTCGTCGGGTACTTCGTCCTCGACGGGTTCGACTTCGGCGTCGGGATGTCCCTGCCGTTCCTCGGCCGCGACGACACCGACCGCCGCGTCCTCATCAACACCATCGGCCCGGTGTGGGACCTCAACGAGACATGGGTCATCGTCGCCGGGGCCTGCCTCTTCGCAGCCTTCCCGGAGTGGTACGCCACGATGTTCTCGGGGTTCTACCTGGCGCTGCTGCTCATCCTCGCGGCGCTCATCGCCCGCGGCGTCTCGTTCGAGTACCGCCACCAGGAGAAGCACCTCGCCTGGAAGCGCCGCTTCGACCTCATGATCGTGGTCGGCAGTGCGGTGCCGGCGTTCCTGTGGGGCGTCGCCTTCGGCAACGTCGTCCGCGGCATCCCGATGGATGCCGGGCACAACTACACCGGGACGCTGTTCGACCTGCTGAACCCCTTCGCGCTCCTCGCCGGCCTGGCGACGCTGACGGTGTTCTTCACCCACGGCGTCGTGTTCGTCACGCTGAAGACCGAGGGCGAGATCCGGGAGCGGGCGAAGCGCCTGGCGACGCGTGCGGGCATCGTCACGATCCTCGTCGCGGCGGCGTTCCTGGTCGCGATGGCCGTCGTCCGCGCGACCCCGGCCAGTCTCGTCCTGTCCGTCGTCGCCGCCGTCGCACTCGTCCTCGCGGTGCTCTGCTCCGCGTGGGGCAAGGAAGGACGTGCGTTCGCGCTCATGGCCCTCACGATCGCGGCCGTCGTCCTGGCGATGTTCACGGCGGTCTTCCCCGACGTGATGCCCGCGTCGAACGACCCCGCGAACAGCCTCACGGTCGCGAACGCCAGCAGCGGGACCTACACGCTCACGGTGATGAGCTGGGTCGCACTCGTCTTCCTGCCGCTCGTGCTCGCCTACCAGGCGTGGACGTACTGGGTGTTCCGCAAGCGGGTCTCCCGCACACACGTCGCGCAGGCCGCGCACTAGGACGGACACGACGATGAAGCCCCTCGACCCGCGGCTCCTCCGGCTGTCCCGCACGGCGCGCGGCTTCCTCGTCGCGTCGGCCGCGACCGGGCTCGTCCGCACGGCGGCGACGATCGGCATCGCATGGGGGATCGCCGCCGCGGTCACCCTCGGGGTCGGCGCCGTCCGTGCCGGCGTGGTCCCCGCGGCACTGACCCCGACGCTCGCGCTGCTCGGTGCGGCCTTCGTCGTGCGGGCCGCAGCGGCGTGGGCGACCGACGACCTCGCGGCACGCGCCGGCGCCCGGGTGAAGAGCGAACTCCGCACCACGGTGCTCGAACGGGCGGCGGCGCGCGGACCGGCGTGGCTCGCCGGGCGCTCGACGGCGGGCTTCGCCACCACGCTCGGACCGGGGCTCGACGCGCTCGACGCGTACTTCGGCCGGTACCTGCCCCAGCTCGCGCTCACGGCGGTCGCGACGCCCGTGCTGCTCCTCGCGATCGGGGCCGCCGACCTGACGAGCGGCCTCGTGATCCTCCTCGCGATGCCGGTCATCCCGGTGTTCATGGTCCTCATCGGCCTGGCGACCCAGACGTTGCAGCGTCGGCAGTCGGACGCGCTCGCGCGGCTCGGTGCGACGTACACCGAGGCCGTCGAGGGACTCGCGACCCTCAAGGTCTTCGGGCGGGCGCGACGCCAGGTCGGGCGCATCGGCACCGTGACCGACGAGTACCGCCGCGGCACGATGGGCGTCCTGCGGCTCTCCTTCGTCAGCGGCTTCGCCCTCGAGCTCGCCGCCAGCCTGTCGATCGCCCTCGTCGCCGTCTCGATCGGCGTGCGCCTGGTCGACGGGTCGCTCGGGCTCGGCGCCGCGATGTTCGTCCTCGTCCTCGCCCCGGAGGCGTTCGCCCCGATCCGACAGGTCGGCGCGGACTTCCACGCCGCCCAGGACGGCGTCGAGGCGTCCGGCGCCGTCCTCGACGTGCTCGACGACCGCGCCCCTTCCACCACGACCACCGACACCGACACCGACACTCACGCGGTCACCGCCATGGGCACGACCGACCCCGTCGGCACCGACCTGGTGCTCGACGGCCTCACCGTCCGCCGTCCCGACGTCGTGGTCGGCCCGCTGCACCTGCGTGCCGCATCCGGCACGGTCGTCGCCCTCGCCGGCCCGAGCGGCGCGGGGAAGTCCACCCTCCTCGCCGCGATCCGCGGCGTCCTGCCGCACGAGGGCACCGTGCAGGTCCCCGGACCCGGCGGCACGCCGCGCGCCGCGCGGACCACCTGGGCCGACCAGCGCCCGCGTCTCGTGCGCGGGTCCGTCGGCGAGAACGTCGCCCTGCACACCGAGCCCGTCGACGCGGACGTGCGCCGCGCCCTGGCCGCCGTGGGGCTGGGACTCGACCCGCGCCTCCCGGTCGGTTCCGGCGGCACCGGCCTGTCCGGAGGACAGGCGCAGCGCGTCGCGGTCGCCCGCGCCCTGTACCGCGCCGACCGCACCCACACCCCGCTCGTCCTGCTCGACGAGCCGACCTCGGCGCTCGACGCCGAGGCGGAGCAGCAGGTCGTGCGCGCCGTGCGCGCGCTCGCCGACGGCGGCGCGGTCGTCGTCGTGGCCAGCCACCGCCCAGCCCTGCTCGCCGCGGCCGACGTCCGCGTCGACGTGCGACCCGACGGCTCGACGGCGGTCACCCGGCTCGCGCAGGTCGGCGCATGACCGCCACGACACGGCGGGCCGGCCGGGAGGCGCGACCCACCTCCGTCCTGCGGCTCGCCCTGCCACGCGGGGCGGGTTGGACGCGCGCGCTGGTCGCCGGGACCCTCAGCGCGCTGTGCGCGGTCGCCTTGCTCGCGGCGAGCGGGTACCTCATCACCCGGGCGGCGGAGCACCCGCCGATCCTGTACCTGACGCTCGTCATGGTCGGCGTCCGCGCGTTCGCCCTCGGTCGGGCCGCGCTGCGGTACGTCGACCGGCTCGCCGGGCACGACGCGTCCTTCCGCCAGCTCGCGGTCGTCCGGACCGAGACCTACCGCCGGCTCGCGTCCGTGGCACCGGCCGGTCTCGGCCAGACCGGGCGCGGTGACCTGACCACGCGGCTCGTCACCGACACCGACCGCCTGCAGGACCTGCCCATCCGGGTGGTCGGCCCGCTGGTGTCCGCGGGCGTCGTGGCGCTCGCCTCGGTCGTCGCGGTCGCGCTCGTCTCGGTGCCCGCCGCGCTCGTGCTCGTCACCGCGCTCGTCGTCGCGGCCCTGGTCGGGTCGATAGTGACGCTCGCGGTCGCCCGCCGGTCGGACCGGGAGACCGCCGCGGAGCGCGGGCACGTCGCCGACCTCGTGCTCGACACCGTCCGCACCCTCGACGTCTTCACCGCCTACGGCACCCTCGACGACCGTCTCGCACACGTGGCCGCGCTCGACGCCCGGGTCACCCGTGCGGTCCGACGCCGAGCCGCGGTCGAGTCCCTGGTCGGGGCGCTCGTCGGCCTGGTCGGCGGCGGTGCGGTGGTGGGGATCATCGCGGTCGGTGCCCCGGCCGTGGTGTCCGGTGCCCTCGACGGCCCGCTCTGGGCCCTCGCCGTGTTCGTCCCGCTCGCCCTGTTCGAGGTCGTCGGGGGTGTCCCGCTCGCGGTCCTCACGTACCGCCGGGTCCGGGCCGCGGCCGAGCGCGTCGAGCAGGTCGTGCCCGCCGAGCTGCCAGCCGGCATCGTGCCCGAGCCGGACGAGCCCGCAGACGCCCGGGACCTCGTCGTCGACGGGCCCGTCACGGTCCGGGTGCGCGACCTCACCGTGCGCTGGCCCGGAACGTCCATGCCCGCGGTCGACGGGGTGTCGTTCGACCTGCTCCCCGGCGAGGTCGTCGTGCTCGAGGGGCCGAGCGGCGCGGGCAAGTCGACCCTCGTCGACGCGCTCGTCCGGTTCGTCGACCACGAGGGCTCGTACACGCTCGACGGCGTCGAGACGCGGACGATGCACCCCGACGCGGTCCGGGCCCGGGTCGGGCTGATCGAGCAGGACCCGTTCGTCTTCGACCAGACCGTCCGGCAGAACCTCCTGTTCGCCCGGGACACCGCGAGCGACGCCGAGCTGCTCGCGGTGCTCGACCGGGTGGGACTCGGGGAGTGGGCCGCGCGTCGTGGTGGTCTGGACGCGCCCGTGGGGGAGCGCGGTGGGCTCGTGTCCGGCGGACAGGCGCACCGGCTCGCCCTCGCGCGGGCGCTGCTGCACGCGTTCCCCGTGCTCGTGCTCGACGAGCCGACGGCCGACGTCGACCCGGACCTCGGCGACGCGGTCCTGTGCGACCTCGTCGGGGTCGCCCGTGCCGCCGGGCGCTCCGTGCTCGTGGTGTCGCACGTGCCGGTCGCGGCCGACCTCGTCGACCGCACGCTCCGGATGCGTGCGGGGCGGCTCGTCACGGCGTGAGTGGATGGTTCGTGTCGGCCTGATCGTCCGGCCCGAGCGTGCGCGGTGGTGACCGGGCCGCCTGCCGGACGCGGGCGGGCCGACGGGGCCGGACCGGGCCTCCAGGCCCCGCGAGACCGGGCGGCGGGTCACCGGAGCGACCCGTCGAGCGTGAGCGGGCCACCTGCCGGACGCAGGTGGTCCGACGGGGCCGGACCGGGCCTCCAGGCCTTGTACGCTGGGTGACCGTGACCACCGAGCACCCCACCGAGCCCGCAGCCGTCGACCCGGACGCCTACGACTTCCGCCGAATCCAGGAGAAGTGGCAGCCCCGGTGGGAGGAGCTCGGGCTCTTCACGACCGACCTCGACGACACGCGACCCCGCAAGTACATCCTCGAGATGTTCCCGTACCCGTCCGGCGACCTGCACATGGGGCACGCCGAGAACTGGGCGCTCGGCGACTTCGTGGCGCGCTACTGGCGGCAGCAGGGCTTCAACGTCCTGCACCCGATCGGGTGGGACTCCTTCGGTCTGCCCGCCGAGAACGCCGCGATCAAGCGCGGCGTCGACCCGGCGGAGTGGACCTACGCGAACATCGAGCAGCAGAAGGCGTCCTTCAAGCGGTACGCGCCGTCCTTCGACTGGACGACCGAGATCCACACCTCGGACCCCGAGTACTACAAGTGGAACCAGTGGCTGTTCCTGAAGATGTACGAGAAGGGCCTGGCGTACCGGAAGGACAGCTGGGTCAACTGGGACCCGGTGGACCAGACCGTGCTCGCGAACGAGCAGGTGCTGCCCGACGGCACGTCCGACCGCTCGGGTGCCGTCGTCGTCAAGAAGAAGCTGACGCAGTGGTACTTCGCCATCACGAAGTACGCCGACCGGCTGCTCGACGACCTCAACCAGCTCGAGGGTCGCTGGCCGGCGAAGGTGATCGCGCAGCAGCGCAACTGGATCGGCCGGTCCGTCGGCGCCGACGTCGACTTCGTGATCGAGGGCCGCGACGAGCCCGTCACGGTGTTCACGACGCGTCCGGACACGATCCACGGCGTGACCTTCCTGGTCGTGGCACCGGACTCCGACCTCGCTGCGTCGCTCGTCGAGTCCGCTCCCGACGACGTCCGGGCCGCGTTCGACGACTACCTGACGGCGACCCAGAAGACCTCCGAGATCGACCGGCAGAACGCCGACCGCCCGAAGACCGGCGTGCCGCTCGGCCGCTTCGCGATCCACCCGCTGACGGGGGAGCGCCTGCCGATCTGGGCCGCCGACTACGTGCTGGCCGACTACGGCCACGGCGCGGTCATGGCCGTCCCGGCGCACGACCAGCGCGACCTCGACTTCGCACGGGCCTTCGACCTGCCCGTCCGCGTCGTGGTCGACACCAACGCCGCGGTGACGGGTGCGATCCCGGTCATCCCCGAGGGTGCGACGCTCGAGGACCTGCCCGCCCTCGACCCGGCGTCCACCGGCGAGGCGCTGACCGGTCAGGGCCGCATGATCAACTCCGGGCCGCTCGACGGCATGTCGAAGCAGCACGCGATCACCGCGGCGATCGCGCTCCTCGAGGAGCGCGGCACCGGTCGCGCCGCGAAGACCTACCGCCTGCGCGACTGGCTCATCTCGCGCCAGCGTTTCTGGGGCACCCCGATCCCGATCATCCACGGTGCGGACGGCAGCGAGCACCCGGTGCCGCTCGACCAACTGCCCGTGCGCCTGCCGTCCACCGAGGGGCTCGACCTCAAGCCGAAGGGCACCTCGCCGCTCGGTGGGGCCACCGACTGGGTGAACGTCCCGAACCCCGTCGACGGCACGCCCGCGACGCGCGACACCGACACGATGGACACGTTCGTCGACTCGTCGTGGTACTTCCTGCGCTTCCTGTCGGCGAACGACGACACCCAGGCGTTCGACCCGGAGGCGGCACGCCGCTGGGCCCCGGTCGACCAGTACATCGGCGGCATCGAGCACGCGATCCTGCACCTGCTGTACGCGCGTTTCGTCACGAAGGTCCTGTTCGACCTCGGGTACCTCGACTTCACCGAGCCGTTCTCGGCGCTGCTCAACCAGGGCATGGTGTTGTCCGGCGGCTCGAAGATGTCGAAGTCGAAGGGCGGTGTGTCGCTCGGCGACGAGCTCGACGCGAACGGTGTCGACGCGATCCGCCTCGTCATGGGCTTCGCCGGACCGCCCGAGGACGACATCAACTGGGAGGACGTGTCGCCGTCGGCGTCCGCGCGCTTCCTGGCGCGCGCGTACCGTCTGGCGCTCGACGTGACCTCGTCGCCCGACGCCGTGTGGGCGGACGGGGACCGCGCCCTGCGCCAGGTGACGCACCGCTTCCTCGCCGACGCCCCCGGCATGATGGAGGCGTTCAAGTTCAACGTCGTGATCGCCCGTCTGATGGACCTGGTGAACGTCACCCGCAAGGCCATCGACAGCGGCCCCGGTGCCGGCGACCCCGCCGTGCGCGAGGCCGTCGAGACGGTCGCGCTGGCACTCGCCGTCTTCGCCCCGTACACGGGCGAGGAGATGTGGGAGAAGCTGGGCTACGAGGCCACCGTCGCCACGTACGGCTGGCGGAAGGCCGACCCGACGCTGCTCGTGCAGGACACCCTGACCGCGGTGGTCCAGGTGAACGGCAAGGTGCGCGACTCGTTCGAGGTGTCGAAGTCGATCGAGCCGGACGAGCTCGAGCTGCTCGCGCGGTCGTCGGCGAACGTGCAGCGGTACATCGGTGACCGGGAGATCGTGAAGGTCATCGTGCGGGCGCCGAAGCTCGTGAACATCGCGATCAAGGGCTGATCGGCCGGGGCGGACCGTCCCGTCTGGCTGGTCGTCGCGAGGGTCCGGGCGTGTGCCCGGGCCCTCGGGTCGTTCTTGTCACGCGTGTCGTTCGTGTGGCGCGTGTCGTGCGTGTCGTTGGTGTCGCTCGTGTCGTGGGTGTCGCTCGCGTCGTTCCTGCACAGGGGCGGTTGTGCGTCGCTCGTCCACAGGTGGGCCGGCTGAGCCCGTCGAGGACCTCCGGAGTTCGTAGCGTGCCGGCATGAGCACGCCGACACCGGACGACCCGACGCCGAGCGCTTCCTGGTGGCACCGGTGGGCGCTCTCGCCCCGCGCCGCCGTGCTCACCGGCGCGGTGGTCGTCGCGGTGGCGCTCGTCGTCGTCGGCGTGGGCGCGATCGGTGGCCCGTCGAGCGAGGACGTGACCGTCACCGGGGCGGGGACGGCCCTGTCCGGTGCGGGCGGCGGAGCGCCAGCCGGCCGATCCGCTGCTGCCGACGGGGAGCCCGGGGCAGGCCGATCGTCGCCGCCGTCGCCGCCGTCGACGTCGCCGCCGTCGGGTGTCGCCGTGTACGTGCTCGGTGCGGTCGGACACGCCGGCGTCGTGCAGGTGCCCGCGGGCTCCCGCATCGAGACGGTGCTCGAGCGCGCCGGGGGACCCGCAGCCGACGCCGACCTGACCCGGCTCAACCTCGCGCGGCTCGCCGTCGACGGCGAACGGTTGTACGTCCCACGGGTCGGCGAGGACGTCGTGCCCGAGGCCCTGGCGCCGGACACGGGCGGTGGGGTAGGCAGCGGGACGGGTGGTGCGGGCGCGGGTGCTGCTGGTGGCGGGGCTGCTGGCACCTCCGGGCCGGACGCGGTCGTCGACCTCAACACCGCCGACCAGGCCGCACTCGAGACCCTGCCCGGGATCGGCCCGTCCCTCGCCGCACGGATCATCGCCTGGCGGACCGAGCACGGCCGGTTCTCGTCCGTCGAGGACCTCCTGGACGTCAGCGGGATCGGCGACGGACGGTTCGCGGAGCTGCGCGACCGGGTGCGGGTGTGAGCGCCGCCGGAGTGGACCCACGAGCCGCTGCGGGCGTCGACCTGCGGCCGGCTCTGGCCGATCTGCGGTCCGCCGGGCCGGTCGCCGTCGCCTGGGTGCTGGCCGCGCTGCTCGTCGGTGCGCCCGGGGCGGCGACGACCACCGCGGTCGCGTCCGCCGTGGGCCTGCTGCTCGCGCTGGTGGTGCTCGTGCGCCCGTCACCAGGAGCGGTGCCGGCCGCGTCCCGAGCGGCTGCCGTCCGTGTGGTCGCCGCGGTGCTGCTCACCACGGCGGGGTGCGGTTCCCTCGTGTCGCTCGCGGTCGTGACGGCGGAGCACCGCCGGTCGCCGGAGGAGCTCCTCCGCACGGTCGGCAGGACCGTGACCGTCGACCTCGTGCTCACCCGTGACCTCGGTCCCGGGGACCGCTCCGTCTCCGCGACCCTGCGGCGCGCCACCGACGCCCGCTCGGCCTCTGCGGGTGGGACACGGTCGACGCTCGACGTCCCGGTCCGGGTCGTGCCCGCGGACCGGACCGTCGCAGCCGCCGGGACCCGGCTCGTCGGGCGGGGGACCGTCGAACGCGACGAGCCCGGCTCACCGACGGCCGCCGTCGTCTTCCTCCGCGGACGCCCCGAGGTCGAGCCACCGTCCGGGCTCCTCGCGGCGACCGACCGGGCACGCCGGGCCTTCGTCGCCGTGACCGAGGACCTGCCCGAGCCGGGCGCCGCGCTCCTCCGCGGTCTGGCGATCGGGGACCGCAGCGGGCTCGACGCGGGGACCGAGGCGGCGATGGAGACGTCGGCACTGACGCACCTCACGGCGGTGTCCGGATCGAACAGCGCCGTCGTGGTCGGGCTCGTGGTCGTCGTCGGTCGTGCACTCGGGGTGCCGCGCGTCGTGCGTGCCGTGTCGGCGGTGGTGCTGCTCGTCGGGTTCGTCGTCCTGGTCCGGCCCGACCCGTCGATCCTCCGAGCGACCGTGATGGCCGTCGTCGTCCTGGTCGTCCGCCTCGCCGGGCGCCCGGTGCGGGGCGTCCCGCTCATCGCGCTGGCCGCGGGCGGGATGCTCGTGGTCGACCCCTGGTACGCGCGGTCCGTCGCGTTCGTGCTCTCGGTGCTCGCGACCGCCGGGATCGTCGTCCTCGCGCCGCCCCTGACCGTGCTCCTCGGCAGGCGCCTGTGGGGACCGGTCGCGGCGGCCGTGGCCGTGCCCGTCGCCGCCCAGGCCGCGTGCTGGCCCGTCACGGTCGTGCTCGCGCCGACCTTCCCGACCTACGCGGTCCCGGCGAACCTGCTCACCGAGCCGCTCGCGCCGCTCGTGACGGTCCTCGGGCTCGCGGCCTGCCTCGTCGCACCGGTGTGGCCCGCCGGTGCCGGCGCGCTGGCGGTCGTCGCGTGGGCGCCTGCCGCGGCGATCGGTGCGATCGCGCACGGTGCGTCCTCGCTGCCGGGATCGTCCCTCGCTTGGCCGTCCGGCATCGTCGGGGTCGCCGCGGCCGCGGTCGTCAGTGCGGCCGTGGCCGTCGCGGTCCTCACCCGACCGGCCGTCCGGTCCCGGGTGCTCGTCGCAGGAGCGGTCGTGTTCCTGGTCGGGATCGGTGCGGTCGTGGTCCCACGGTGGGTCGTGCGGGGGAGCGTGCCCGGGGACTGGGCGGTGGCCGCGTGCGACGTCGGGCAGGGCGACGCCGTGCTCGTGCGCGACGGACGTCCGGGTGACCCCGTCGCCCTCGTCGACACCGGTGACGACGAGGAGCGCCTGCGCACCTGCCTCGACCTGCTCGGGGTGCGACGGATCGACCTGCTCGTGCTGACCCACTTCGACCGCGACCACGTGGGCGCCGTGTCCGCGGTCGCGCACCGCAGCGACCGTGCACTCGTCGGCCCGACCGGTCGTGCGGCGGACGAGCGCGTGGTCGACGACCTCCGGGACGCCGGGGTCGACGTGCGCGCCGCGGACGACACGACGGCCGGGGAGCTCGGGCGGCTGCGGTGGTCGGTCCGGTGGCCCACAGCGGGTTCGACCACCGCGGGCAACGACGCGAGCGTGGTCCTGCAGACGGGGGCCGGGAGCGACTGCGCCACCTGTGTCCCCGGGGTCTTCCTCGGCGACCTCGGCGAGGACGCGCAGCGTCGGCTCCGTCCGCACGTGCCCGGACACCCCGACGTGGTCAAGGTGGCGCACCACGGTTCCTCCGACCAGGACCCGGGCCTGTACCGGCAGCTCGCGGCCGCTGTCGGGCTCATCGGCGTCGGCGCCGACAACACGTACGGGCACCCGACGCGCGCGGCACTCGACGACCTGCGCGCGGCCGGGACCGAGGCGTTCCGCACCGACACCCAGGGAACGGTCGTGGTGTCGCGAGCGCCCGGGGGAGCACTGCGGGTGTGGACGGAGCGCAGGGCCGAGGAGCGGCCGTCGGCATCACCCTCGACGACGACGTCGGTGCTGCCGGCTGCTCCGGTCTCGTCCGCGCGGCTGCCCGACCGGGAGCCGGGGCAGTGGCCGGCGGGAGCGCCGGCAGGGTCGGCGGCGGGCCGTAGGATCGTCGCGGGCCGAGGACGCTCGCGCCCGCGACGGAAGGACCGCATGCCCGCCAAGAAGCCCTCGCGCGCCGCCGCAGCGATCGACCAGGTCCCGTGGTCGGGCGTCCGACCCGCGCCGGTCGTGCTCGTCACCGGCCCCGAGTCCTTCCTC
The DNA here is from genome assembly GCF_001705035.1 of Curtobacterium sp. UCD-KPL2560. Lineage (GTDB taxonomy): Bacteria > Actinomycetota > Actinomycetes > Actinomycetales > Microbacteriaceae > Curtobacterium. Next base: position 63,063 of record NZ_MCIG01000011.1, read on the forward strand.
GCCGAGCGCGCGAGCAGCGTCCTCCGCGACCTGCTGGTCGGCGAGGACCCGGCGCTCGAGGTCCACGACCTCGAGGCAGACCAGTACGCGCCCGGTCTCCTGTCGACCCTCGCGAGCCCGTCGCTCTTCGGCGAACCCCGACTCGTGCGGGTGACGAACGTCGAGAAGTGCACCGACGCCTTCATCACCGAGACGATCAGCTACCTGCAGGCGCCCGCCGACGACGTCACGCTCGTGCTCCGGCACGGTGGCGGTGTCCGCGGCAAGAAGCTCCTCGACACCATCCGCAGCGGGGTCGGTGGCGGCATCGAGGTGCAGTGCGACGAACTCAAGCGCGAGACCGACAAGATCGACTTCGTCAACGCCGAGTTCCGGGCCGCCCGTCGCAAGATCGCGCCCTCGGCGGTGCGCACCCTCGTCGCCGCCTTCGCGGACGACCTCGCCGAGCTCGCTGCGGCCTGCCGCCAGCTGCTGGCCGACGAGGCGCAGGAGATCACCGACCGGGTCGTCGACAAGTACTACGGCGGCCGCGTCGAGACGAACGCGTTCAAGGTGGCCGACCTCGCACTCGCCGGGCGCTCGGCGCTCGCGATCGTGGAGCTCCGGCACGCGCTGGCGACGGGTGAGGCCCCCGTCCCGATCGTCGCCGCCTTCGCGAGCAAGATGCGCACGATGGCGAAGGTCAGCTCGTTCCGCGGGTCGAGCGGTCAGGCGGCGTCGGCGCTCGGCATGGCGCCGTGGCAGGTGCAGCGTGCGCAACGGGACGTCGCCGGGTGGAGCGAAGCCGGGCTTGCGAACGCGATCACGAGCGTCGCCGAGGCCGACACCGCGGTGAAGGGTGGCTCGCGCGACGCGCACTACGCGCTCGAGGTCATGGTCCGGGTGATCGCCCGGCGCGGCGAGGCCCGCTGACCCCTCGCGTTGCGGCCGTCGCTGGCTCCCGGCCGCCTTCGTGCCCGCCGCTGCCCGCCGCTCGCTGGTGCCCGCCGCTGCCCGCTGCCCGCCGCCC
>NZ_MCIG01000101.1 GCF_001705035.1 Curtobacterium sp. UCD-KPL2560
GGGCCGGGGGCTGGGCTGCTGTTGCTGTTGCCGCGGCTGCTGCCGCGGCTGCTGCTGCGTTGGCTGTGGCTGCTGCCCGGACCGCGAGCGGGCGTTCCGTGCGGCGTGCCCGAGGGGCGCGCTGCCGGGATCGCCCGCTCGCGGAGGCGACGGGTCTCGGAGGCCGCGCCGATCCGCGAGCGGGCGGGAAGCGCGTCGGTACGGCGGTGGACGCTGCCGGATTCGCCCGCTCGCGGGAACGGTGCCGTCCTGGGGCACATCGATCCGTGAGCGGGCGGATCCTGCGCGATGGCCGGTCTCCGTGCTGCCGGTTTCGCCCGCTCGCGGGAACGGTGCCGTCCTGGAGCACATCGATCCGTGAGCGGGCGGATCCTGCGCGATGGCGGCGGTGGGCGCTGCGGATTCCGCCCGCCCGGGCTGGGGAGGGGGCGCCGACGGTGGGAACGGCCAAGGCAACCGACACGGAACGCGGGCGGGCGGCCTCGCGAGCGGGCGGTTCCTGCACCCCGGGGCCCATACCTGTGCAAGTACCGCCCGCTCGGCGGGAGAGGGCAGGCCGCTCACCGTGCGAGTACCGCCCGCTCGGCGGGAGCGGGCCGCCCGCTGCCCCCGAGCGTCCGGACCGGCCAATAGACTGGTCGGCGTCCCACGTCCCGATCGACGGAGCCCCATGCCTGACATCACGAGCGAGCAGGTCGCGCACCTGGCGAACCTCGCACGTATCGCACTCACGCCCGACGAGATCGAGAAGCTGACCGGTGAGCTGGCGCACATCGTCGAGAGCGTCGCCAAGGTCGCCGAGGTCGCGACCGACGACGTCCCCGCGACGAGCCACCCCGTGCCGCTCGGCAACGTCACCCGACCCGACGTGGTGGGGCCGACCCTGACCCAGGAGCAGGCGTTGTCCGGCGCCCCCGACTCCGACGGCGAACGGTTCCGTGTGACGGCGATCCTCGGCGAAGAACAGTAGGCGACAGAAGATGACCGACGACATCACCAAGCTCAGCGCCGCGGCGCTCGCCGACGCCCTCGTGGCGCGCGACGTCTCGAGCGTCGAGGCCACCCAGGCCCACCTCGACCGCATCGCGGCCGTCGACGGGGACGTGCACGCGTTCCTGCACGTCAACGAGAACGCCCTCGCCGTCGCGAAGTCGATCGACTCCCGCCGTGCCGCGGGGGACGACCTCGGCGCGCTCGCCGGCGTCCCGATCGCGATCAAGGACGTCCTGTGCACGCAGGACATGCCCACGACCTCGGGCTCGAAGATCCTCGAGGGCTGGCGTCCGCCGTACGACGCCACCCCGGTCGCGAAGCTCCGCGCCGCCGGTCTCGTGCCGCTCGGCAAGACGAACATGGACGAGTTCGCGATGGGCTCGACCACGGAGTTCTCCGCGTACGGTCCGACGCGCAACCCGTGGGACCTCGACCGGATCCCCGGCGGGTCCGGCGGTGGTTCGGCCGCAGCGGTCGCCGCCCACGAGGCGCCCTTCGCCCTCGGCTCCGACACCGGCGGCTCGATCCGGCAGCCCGGTGCCGTCACCGGCACCGTCGGTGTGAAGCCGACCTACGGTGGGGTCAGCCGCTACGGCTCGATCGCGCTCGCCTCGAGCCTCGACCAGGTCGGCCCGGTCTCGCGCACGGTCCTCGACGCCGCGCTCCTGCACGACGTCATCGGCGGACACGACCCACGCGACTCCACCTCGATCCCCGACGCGTGGCCGTCGATGGCCGCCGCCGCGCGCGAGGGCCTGCAGGCCGACACACTCCGTGGTCTCAAGGTCGGCGTCGTCAAGGAACTCGCCGGTGGCGAGGGCTTCCAGGCCGGTGTGACGCAGCGCTTCCAGGAAACCGTGGCGCTCCTCGAGTCGGTGGGCGCACAGGTCGTCGAGATCGACGCCCCGAGCTTCGCCTACGCGATCAGCGCGTACTACCTGATCCTCCCGGCCGAGGCGTCGTCGAACCTCGCGAAGTTCGACTCGGTGCGCTTCGGCCTCCGCGTCACGCCCGAGGGCGGCGCGACCGTCGAGGACGTCATGGCCGCGACGCGCGAGGCCGGGTTCGGCCCCGAGGTGAAGCGCCGCATCATCCTCGGCACCTACGCCCTGAGCGCCGGCTACTACGACGCCTACTACGGCTCGGCGCAGAAGGTCCGCACCCTCGTGCAGCGCGACTTCGCGGCCGCATTCGAGCAGGTCGACCTGCTCGTCAGCCCCTCGGCCCCGACGACGGCGTTCCCGCTGGGTGAGCGGCTCGACGACCCGCTGGCGATGTACCTCAACGACCTCACGACGATCCCGGCGAACCTCGCCGGCGTCCCCGGCATGAGCATCCCGAACGGCCTCGCGCCCGAGGACTCACTGCCGACCGGTGTGCAGCTGATGGCCCCGCAGCGCGAGGACGCCCGCCTGTACCGCTACGGCGCCGCGCTCGAGCGCCTGCTCGAACAGCAGTGGGGTCGCCCGCTCATCGACAGCATCCCGGACCTCGACCAGTCTCAGCAGTCCGCTGCGCAGGAAGGTGTGATCTGATGGCGCAGAAGGACGCGCTGATGGACTTCGACGAGGCGCTCGAGCGCTTCGAGCCGGTGCTCGGCTTCGAGGTCCACGTCGAACTCGCGACGAAGACGAAGATGTTCTCGGACGCCCCGAACTTCTTCGGTGGCGAGCCGAACACGAACGTGACCCCGGTCGACCTCGGGCTCCCCGGCGCACTGCCCGTCGTGAACGAGCAGGCCGTGCGCTACTCGATCCAGCTGGGCCTCGCGCTCGGCTGCTCGATCGCCGAGTCCTCGCGGTTCGCGCGGAAGAACTACTACTACCCGGACAACCCGAAGAACTACCAGATCTCGCAGTTCGACGAGCCGATCGCGTTCGAGGGCGAAGTCGAGGTCGAGCTGGCCGACGGCACCATCTTCACCGTCCCGATCGAGCGCGCCCACATGGAGGAGGACGCCGGCAAGCTGACGCACGTCGGCGGTGCCACCGGCCGCATCCAGGGTGCCGAGTACTCGCTCGTCGACTACAACCGTGCGGGCGTCCCGCTCGTCGAGATCGTCACGAAGCCGATCTTCGGCGCGGAGCACCGCGCCCCGGAGCTCGGCGCCGCGTACGTCCAGGTCATCCGTGACCTCGTCCGCGCGCTCGGCGTCTCCGAGGCCCGCATGGAGCGCGGCAACCTGCGCTGCGACGCGAACATCTCGCTGCGTCCCTGGGGCCAGGAGAAGCTCGGCACCCGTACCGAGACGAAGAACGTCAACTCGTTCCGTGCCGTCGAGCGCGCCATCCGCTACGAGATCCAGCGTCAGGCCGCGATCCTCGCCGCCGGCGGCACGATCACGCAGGAGACCCGCCACTGGCACGAGGACACCGGTCGCACGTCGGCCGGTCGCCCGAAGTCGGACGCCGACGACTACCGCTACTTCCCGGAGCCCGACCTGCTCCCCGTGGTGCCGGACCCGGCCGTGATCGAGGAACTGCGGGCCTCGCTGCCCGAGGCCCCGGTCGCGCGTCGCCGCCGGCTCAAGGGCGACTGGGGCTTCAGCGACCTGGAGTTCCAGGACGTCGTCAACGGCGGGCTGCTCGACGAGGTCGAGGCCACCGTCGCCGCGGGCGCCTCGCCCCAGGCCGCGCGCAAGTGGTGGACGGGTGAGATCAGCCGCGTCGCCAACGCTCGTGACGCCGCCGCCGGTGACCTCGTGTCGCCGCAGCACGTCGCCGAGACCATCGCGCTCGTCGAGTCCGGCGACCTCACCGACCGTCTGGCCCGCCAGGTCCTCGAGGGCGTCATCGCCGGCGAGGGCTCCCCGGCGCAGGTCGTCGAGGCCCGCGGCCTGAAGGTCGTGTCCGACGACTCGGCGCTCACGGCAGCGGTCGACCAGGCGCTCGCCGCGCAGCCCGACGTGCTCGCCAAGATCCGCGACGGCAAGGTGCAGGCCGCCGGTGCGATCATCGGCGCGGTCATGAAGGCCATGCAGGGACAGGCGGACGCGGCGCGCGTCCGCGAGCTGGTCCTGGAGCGCGCGCAGGCCTAGCCCGCCACCACGGGACGGACGGGAGGCGCGGTGCCAGCTGGCACCGCGCCTCCCGTCCGTCGTCTGGTCGGCAAGCGGACCACCGGCCGCCGCGCCGGAGCTGGACCAGGGCAACCTGGGGACACGTCAGCGACCCGGTGACAGGATGGGTCGTGACCGCAACGATCCGCGCCATCGGGACCGCCGTCCCGCAGACCACCCTCGACCAGGCGGCGGTGCGGGACCTCTTCGCCGGGCAGCCCGACCTCGGTCGCCTCGGCCGCCGCCTCGTGCCCGCCGCGTTCGACGTGTCCGCCGTCGAGCACCGCCACACGGTCATCGAGGAACTCGACGCCACCCGTCCGGGCGGGTTGTTCCGGCAGGACGGCGGCGACCTCGTGTCCCCGTCCACCGGCACGCGCAACGACCGGTACCGCGAGCTCGCACCGGCGCTGTTCGTCGCGGCGGCACGCGACGCGGTGGACCGTGCCGGCGTCGACCCGGCTGCCGTCACGCACCTCGTGACCGTCTCGTGCACCGGCTTCACGCAGCCGGGGCCGGACATCGACGTCGTCGACCAGCTCGGACTGCCGGCGGGGGTGTTCCGGCACCACATCGGGTTCATGGGCTGCTGCGCGGCGTTCCCCGCCCTCCGCATCGCCGCCGCGTTCGCCGAGGCCGACCCGTCCGCGGTCGTGCTCGTCGTCTGCGCCGAGCTCTGCACGCTGCACGTGCGTGCGTCCGACGACCCCGACCAGATCGTCGCGAACAGCGTGTTCGGCGACGGTGCGGCCGCGGTCGTCGTGACCGGGGGCGGCGCCGGACTCCGGATCGACGGGTTCGCGACCGCGACCGTGCCCGAGGGCGCCTCCGAGATGGCGTGGAACATCGGGGACGAAGGCTTCGAGATGGTCCTGTCGACGGCGGTGCCGAAGCTCGTCGGCGTCCACGTCCCGGCCGCCGTGTCGACCCTGCTCGCTGAGGACGAGGTCGCCGCCGACGTGCCGGTCTGGGCCGTGCACCCCGGCGGACGGGCCATCGTCGACCGGGCCCAGGAGGCGCTCGGCCTGCCGGACAGCGCCGTCGCGTCGAGCCGGAACGTGCTCCGGGACCACGGGAACATGTCGAGCGCCACGGTCTTGTTCGTCCTCCGCGACGCACTGGAGCAGGGGGTCGCGGACGACTCCGCGCTCGTCGCGGTGGCGTTCGGCCCGGGCCTGACGGTCGAGAGCGCGCGCATGACGGTGGTGGGGGCGTGAGCGGCGACCACCCGCGCGACCTGGGCCGACCCGGCGGACGGGCACCGCGCCTCCCGGCCGTCGACCTGAGGACCCGGGCGACCGACCTGCGCGAACTCATGGACGACCCGGACTGCGACCCGCAGGCGCTGGAACGCACGTTCCGGCGGTTCGCCGTGGTGAACGCCCTGGTCAGCGGGTGGCGCGCGGTGTGGCGGACGCACGTCGTGCCGGCGCTGCCCCCGAGTGGGCGCGGCCGCGTGCTCGACCTGGGGTGCGGCGGCGGCGACCTGGCGCGCGCGCTCGTGCGGTGGGCGGCGAGCGACGGGCTGTCGATCGAGGTCGTCGGCGTCGACCCCGACGAGCGGGCGATCGCGTCGGCCGCGCGCTCGACGCCGCGCGGGGTGACGTTCCGGCAGCAGTCGAGCGCCGACCTCGTCGCGGCGGGGGAGCGGTTCGACCTCGTGGTGTCGAACCACGTGCTGCACCACCTCGACGACGAGGCGCGCGCGGCGTTCCTGGCGGACTCGGCGCAGCTCGCGACCGGGCGGAGCCTGCACTCGGACATCCGGCGGTCGCGGCAGGCCTACCGGGCGTACGCGCTGGCGTCGCCGTTGGTGGCCGTCGGGACGTTCGTGCGCGTCGACGGGCTGCGGTCGATCCAGCGGTCGTTCACGGTGCCGGAGCTGCAGGAGGTGCTGCCGCGGGGGTGGCGTGCGGAGCGGGCGGCGCCGCACCGGGTGCTCGCGGTACGGGACGCCTGACCCGGGCTCTGAGGTAGGGCGCGGGACGCCTCGCCCGGGACCGGGACCGGGACCGGGGCCGCGGGGCGCGGGGTCGAGACCCGCGCTGCCCAGCGCCCCCTCCCCTACGGGCGCAGCAGCACCTTGATCGCGCGCCGCTCGTCCATCGCCGCGTAGGCCTCGGCTGCCTGCTCCAGCGGCAGCTCGAGGTCGAACACCCGGCCCGGCTCGATCGCACGCGACAGCACGTCGGGCAGGAGCTCGGGGATGTACGCGCGCGCCGGGGCCATGCCGCCGCCGACCGTGATGTTCCGGCCGAACAGGAACGGCATCGGCAGCTCGGGGTCACCCGCGGGCACCCCCACGTAGCCGACGTTGCCGCCCGCGCGGACGACCCGCAGCGCCTGGTCCATGCTCTCCGCGGTGCCGACCGCCTCGAGGGCGCAGTCCGCCAGGTCGCCGCCGAGCAGCTGCCGGACGGCAGCGACACCCTCGTCGCCACGGGCCTCGACGACGTCCGTCGCCCCGAACTCGCGCGCGAGGGCCTGCCGGTCGGCGTGCCGGCTCATCGCGATGATCCGCTCGGCGCCGAGGCGCTTCGCCGCGAGGACGGCGGACAGCCCGACGGCGCCGTCGCCGACCACGACGACGGTCCTGCCCGGTCCGACCTCGGCCGACACCGCGGCGTGGTGTCCGGTGGAGAACACGTCGGACAGGGTGAGCAGCGAGGGCACGAGGTCCTCGTCGACGGGCCCGGGCACGACGACGAGCGTCGCGGCTGCGTCCGGCACCCGGACGAACTCGGCCTGTGCTCCACCGAGCGGGTGGCCGTAGGCGTCCGGCGTGACGCCGAAGGTCGAGCCGTGGTCGCAGCCGCTCGTCATGCCGTGGGCGCAGGCCTGGCACGTGCCGTCGTTCGTGGTGAACGGCGCGATGACGAAGTCGCCGACCGCGAGGCCGTCGACCTCGTCACCGAGGGACTCGACGACGCCGACGAACTCGTGTCCGATGGCGCGCGGCTCCTTCGTGTCGCGGACGCCGCGGTACGGCCAGAGGTCGGAGCCGCACACGCAGGCGGCGGTGACGCGGACGACGGCGTCGGTCGGGGCGATGACGGTGGGGGCGTCGCGCTCCTCGACGCGGACGTCGCGGGGAGCGTGGATGACTGCTGCGCGCACGGTGTGGCCTTCCGTTCGGGGTGGCCGCGGGGCGTGCGGTGACGCGTGCGGCCGGGGGAGAGCACGACGTGTACGGGGACGCACCGTGCTCGGGATGGGTGCGGCGTGTGCGTGACGCGCCGCGGGATGGGTGCGGCGTGTGCGTGACGCGCCGCGGGTGCCGGCGCCGTTGCGGGACTGGTCGACACTACGCTTCCCGGGTGGACGAGGACCGGTACGGCAGCGACGTGCTCTCGGGCGACTGGCGCTCGAGGGGCGTCGAGAAGGTGCAGCAGGTGCCGCTCGAGCGCGGCATGGTGCTCGAGGACCCGGATTCGGGGTGGGCGGGCGCCGTGGTCGGGCTCGAGGCGGGCAACGTCTCCTTGGAGGACTGGAAGGGTCGCGTCCGCGCCTTCCCCTTCACCGGGCAGTTCCTGCTCGAGGGCAAGCTGGTCACGCTCGGTCGGCCGCAGGCGCCGGTCGGCCGGTCGGCGGGTGGTGCCGCGGGCGCGGGCGGTCGGTCCGGTCCCGGTGCCGCTGGTGTCGGCGGGCGGTCTGCCGCGGCTGCACCCCCGGCTCGCGCCGGATCGGACGGGAGGCCCGGTGCAGCCCCGCCGGTGCGGCACGCGTCCGACGGTGGTCGCCTCCGCACCGCCTCCGGCTCGTTCGCCGTCGAGCAACAGCGCGCACGCGTCGCGCTGCCCTCCCGGATCATGGTCGAGGGCCGGCACGACGCCGAGCTCGTCGAGAAGGTCTGGGGCGCGGACCTCCGCGTCGAGGGCGTCGTCGTCGAGTACCTGGAGGGCGTCGACAACCTCGCCGACGTGCTCGAGGAGTTCCGCCCCACGCGGGAGCGTCGGGTCGGCGTGCTCGTGGACCACCTCGTGCCGGGGTCGAAGGAGTCCCGCTTCGCCGAGGCCGTGATGCGCGGGAAGTGGGGTGCGCACGTGCTCGTGGTCGGACACCCGTTCGTCGACGTCTGGCAGTCGGTGAAGCCGTCGCGACTCGGGCTGACGGCGTGGCCGACGATCCCGCGCTCGATCGAGTGGAAGAAGGGCATCCTGCAGCACCTCGGGTGGCCGGCCGACGACCAGGCGGACGTCGCGCGCGCGTGGCAGCGGATCCTCGGGCAGGTGCGGACCTTCGCCGACCTGGAGCCGCAGTTGCTCGGGCGCGTCGAGGAGCTCATCGACTTCGTCACCGAGCCGCAGGGCTGACCAGCCCGGCCACTCGCGCTCGCGACGGGCGGGGCGGGGGCGGGTCGCGCCTCCCGTCCGTGCCCATCCGCCCCCCCCGTGCCCTGT
>NZ_MCIG01000102.1 GCF_001705035.1 Curtobacterium sp. UCD-KPL2560
CCGTCCGGACCGCCGGACAGGAGGCCCGCCCCGCCCCCGACGGCCGGCCCGCATCGTGCCCGGCGCGGCCACGATGGCCGCAGCGCGCAGCGCGGGGAGGCCCTCCAGCAAGCAACGAGCACGGTCGACGGGTGGACAAGCACCTCCGTACCCGCGCCGCCGACGTCTTCGGCTGGGAACTCCGCCCCGAGCAGGAGACCGTCGTCGACGCCGTGCTCGCCGGGCGCGACGCCGTCGCCTTGATGCCGACCGGCTCCGGCAAGTCCGCGATCTACCAGGTCGCCGCCCTCGGCCTCGAGGGCGCCGTCGTGGTCGTCTCGCCGCTGGTCGCCCTGCAGGAGGACCAGGTCGTCGGCATCGAGGACCACCCGGACGCCCCGCGCGCGGTCACGATCAACGCCACGCACGGGCACCGCGAGCTCGACGAGGCCTGGGACGCGATCGACTCCGGCGAGGCCCGCTACGTGTTCCTCGCCCCCGAGCAGCTCGCGAAGGACGAGGTCGTCGACCGGCTCCGCGAGGTCGGCGTGGCGCTCGTCACCGTCGACGAGGCGCACTGCGTCTCGAGCTGGGGCCACGACTTCCGACCCGACTACCTGGTGCTCGGCGAGGTGGTCGAGCGGCTGGGGCGGCCCCCGGTGCTCGCGATGACCGCCACGGGCTCCTCCCCGGTCCGGGCCGAGATCGTCGAGCGGCTCGGGATGCGCGACCCGCTCGTCGTCGCCACCGGCTTCGACCGGCCGAACCTGCGCTTCGAGGTCGTCCGGCACGCCGCCGACACCGACAAGCGCGAGGCCGTCGTCGCGCAGGTCGCCGAGCTCGAGGGCGCCGGCATCGTCTACGTCGCGACCCGCGCCGACACGCTCGTGTACGCGGACGAGCTCGTCGAGAGCGGACGCCGGGCCAAGCCGTACCACGCCGGTCTCCGCGTGCGGGACCGCGAGCGGGTGCACCACGAGTTCCTCGACGGCGAGCTCGACGTCGTCGTCGCGACGAGCGCCTTCGGCATGGGCATCGACAAGCCGGACGTCCGGTTCGTCGTGCACGCCGACGTGCCGGAGTCCGTGGACGCGTACTACCAGGAGGTCGGGCGGGCCGGTCGGGACGGCGACGTCGGCAGCACGACGCTGCACTACCACGCCGAGGACCTGGGTCTGCGCCGGTTCTTCGCCTCGGGGTCCCCGCGGCCGGCGTCGCTGCGCGCGGTGTTCGACGCGGTCCCCGCCGACGGGTCGATCGCCCGGTCCGAGCTGGCCGAGCGGTCCGGACTCGCCGCCCGCACGGCCGGTCGGTCCGCGAACGCCCTGGTCGAGGCGGGTGCCCTCGAGGACGGCGAGGACGGACTGCGGCGCGTCGCGGGCGGGCCGACCGACGCCGCGGCCGCCGCGCGCCTCGCCAAGGGCCACGCACAGGAGCGGGCCGAGGTGGAGGAGTCCCGCATCGCGATGATGCGCCGGTACGCGGAGACCTCGGGCTGCCGCCGGCAGTTCCTGCTCGGCTACTTCGGCGACGAGCTCGCCGTGCCCTGCGGCAACTGCGACACGTGCACCTCGGGCAGCGCGACCAGTATCGACGCCCACGGTGCGGACGGGTCGCACGACGCCGAGTGGCCGCCGGACGCCCCGGTCGAGCACGGGCAGTGGGGCCGCGGCACGGTGATGAGCACCGAGGACGACCGCATCACGGTGTTCTTCGAGTCGGCGGGCTACAAGACCCTCGGCCTCGCGGACGTCGACTCGCGGCACCTGCTCGAACGCGTCTGACGACGGCCCCGGGTTCCCGAGCAGCCTGCCCGGGACAGCGGAGGAAGGCGCGGTCGCTCGACCACCCGTCGGCGACCGCGCTCCACTCCCCCGAGCACGGTGAGTGTGCCCCGCGCCCGTGTCCCGCAGGTGTCCGCCGGGTGAACGGCACGGGAAGCCGTGCGGCTCAGACCGCACGCCGGACCGTGGCTGCGCATCCCGGACGGCCCGTCAGGCGTCCGGCGTACACAGGAGTCCCCCGGAACGAGAAGGAGCACCCATGAGCGACCCCGGCATCAGCCCCGTGGACGACCTCGACGCGCAGGAGCGCCGGAACGACGACCTCGACCGCGAGCACGTCGGTCCGTACGAGGTCGACGAGTCCGAGGAGTCCCTCGAGACCGTCACGAACGACGCCGTCGCGGGCGAGACCGTCGAGCCGCAGCCCGGCGACGGCTCGGACGACGGCCCGACCGGCGGTGCACCGCGTGAGGGCTCGCCCGACCTGTGGGAGCACGACGCGGACGAGGACCGCCCCGACCTCGGTGGCGACCTCGGCACGAAGCCGCTCTGACCCGACGAGCGGTCACGACGTGAGCGACGGTCGGACGGGAGGCGCGGCGCACCACCGGCACCGCGCCTCCCGTCCGGCGCACGCACACGTCGTCGACCGCGACCTGCGTCGCTGGCTCACCGACAGCACGCCCGTGGCCGCGGCCGGCCGCGCCGTCCTGCTGCAGATCGCCGACCCGGTGGTCGCGGCGGGGGTCCGGCGGCACTCCGACTTCGCGCGACGACCGCAGCAGCGGCTCGCGCACACCCTGATGTTCGTGTCCGCGGTCCTGGTCGGCTCCGAGGCGGACGCCGCCCTCGCCGCGGCGTTCGTCGACCGGGCGCACCGGCCGGTCGCGGGCGCGGACGACGTCGAGCGGCAGCGGTGGGTCGCCGCGACCCTGTTCGACTCGGCCCGGCTCGCACACGACCTGTTCGGCGACCCGATCGACGCCGCCCGCGCCGAGGACGTCCTCGCGGCGTACGCACCGATCGCGACGTCGCTGCGCGTGCCCCCGGACCGGTGGTTCGACTCGGTGGCCGACTTCGACCGCTCCTGGTCGGACACCCTGGCGACCCTGCGCGTCACCGACGACGCACGCGGTGTCGTCCGCGACCTGCTCCACCCGCGGGCCGCCCCGGCGTGGGTGCGCGCGGCGATGCCGGTCGTCCGGGTCGTGACCGTCGGCATGCTGCCCGCACCGCTGCGCGCCGCGTACGGCTTCCCGTGGGGCGCGCACGAGGAACGGCGCTTCCGGCGCACCGTCGCCGGCCTCCGTCGGGTCCGCGCGGTCGTCCCGCGGTGGGTGCTGCGGCTGCCGGCGCCCCTGCTCATCCGGGCGATGCGCCGGACGGCCGCCCGGCACCGCGCTGCCCGCCCCGCCTCCGCAACGGACTGACACGAGTTCTTGTCGTTCCGACAAGTACCGTGGTACGGTCGGGTCATGGCAGTCGAACTCAGCACCTGGGACGCCCAGGGCACACCGACGACCACGACGTTCTCCACCATGCGGTTCCCCGCCGGTGAAGCCCACGTCAAGGTCCAGGACGACGCCGACGCGGGGGCGACCACCGAGATCGCGACCCTGCGCGGCACCAGCGGCGACGACCTCGTCCTGCTCGGCATGTGGGCGGACGCGGTCCGCCAGCGCGGGGCACGGTCGGTCGCACTCGTCCCCTACCTCCCCGGCGCCCGACAGGACCGGGGCCTCCCCTTCGGCGCGAAGGTCTACGCTGACGTCCTCAACGGGTTCGGGATCGACCAGGTGATCGCCTTCGACCCGCACTCCCCCGTCATCGTCGGGCTGGTCGAGCGTCTCACGGTCGTCACGAGCGAGCAGGTCGTCCGCGACGCCGTGCTGGACGTCGAGGGGGACGCCTACACGGGGATCATCGCGCCGGACAAGGGCGCGGTCGCGCGGGCCACGGCGGTCGCCGAGTCGTGCGGCCTGCCCCTGTACCGAGCCGAGAAGCACCGCAACCCCGACACCGGCAAGCTCGACGGCTTCACGTGCGAGCCGCTCCCCGGGGACGGCCGGTTCCTGGTCGTCGACGACATCTGCGACGGTGGCGGCACGTTCGCGGGCCTCGCCAGCGCGACCGGCCTGCCGCGGGAGCGCCTGGGCCTCTGGGTCTCGCACGGGGTGTTCTCCGGTCGGGCCCCGCAGCTCGCCGAGCACTTCGCCGAGATCGTCACGACCGACAGCTACCCGGCACAGCAGGACGTGCCGGGCCTCCGCACCGTCCCGCTCAGCCCGTACCTCACGAAGGAGATCCGATGACCACCACGACGACGGGCCTCGAGCCCCGCACCACCGCCCCGAGCCCGATCGCGCCGCTCCTCGCGGTGGACGGCTACAAGCACTCGCACCGCCAGGTGTACCCGGCGGGCACGACCCGCATCCTCATCAACTGGACCAACCGGTCGAACGCGCACATGCCCGAGTCGACGCACGCCGTGGTGTTCGGGCTGCAGGCGTTCGTCCAGCGCCACCTGGTCGAGGCGTGGGCGCCGTTCTTCGCCGCCGACGAGGACACCGTCGCCGAGCTGTTCGAGCAGGCGCTCCAGGGCTACTTCGGCCCGAACCACATCGGCGTCGACCACGTCCGCGCCCTGCACCGCCTCGGCTACCTGCCGCTCGAGATCCGCGCGCTCCCCGAGGGCACCCTCGCCCCGATCGGCGTCGCGACCCTGACCGTCGAGAACACCGTCGACGAGTTCTTCTGGCTGCCGAACTACATCGAGACCGCGCTGTCGGCGTCGATCTGGCACCCCTCGACCGTCGCGACGAAGGCCCTCGCCTACCGCGACCTCATGGAGGAGTGGGCCGAGCGCACCGGCGCGGACCCGGCGAGCATCGACTTCGCCGCGCACGACTTCTCGTTCCGCGGGCAGTCGAGCATCGAGTCGGCGGCCGCCGGCGGCGCCGGGCACCTGCTGTCGTTCCTCGGCACCGACTCGATGCCCTCGCTCGACTTCATCGACCGCTACTACCCGGGCGACAACGGCTGGGTCGCCGCGAGCGTCCCCGCCACCGAGCACAGCGTGATGTGCGTCCGCGGTGCCGACGGCGAGCTCGAGACCTTCGAGCAGATCCTCGACGTCTACCCGACCGGCATCGTCTCGGCGGTGAGCGACGGCTTCGACCTGTTCAAGGTGCTCACCGAGACGCTCCCGCAGCTCAAGGACCGGATCACGGCGCGCGACGGCAAGCTCGTGATCCGTCCGGACTCGGGCGACCCGGTCGACATCGTCACGGGGACCGTGCACGGCGTCCCGCAGGACGAGCTGTTCCGCGAGGGCCGCAGCCACGAGGAGAAGGGCGTCGTCGAGCTCCTCGACGAGCTGTTCGGCCACACCGTGACCGCGAAGGGCTACAAGGTCCTCGACCAGCACATCGGCGTCATCTACGGCGACAGCATCACCCTCGACCGTGCCCGCCGGATCTACGAGCGCCTCGCCGCCAAGGGCTACGCGAGCGACAACATCGTGCTCGGCATCGGGTCGTACACGTACCAGTACATGACGCGCGACAACCTCGGCAGCGCCGTGAAGGCCACCTGGGCCCTCGTCGACGGCGAGCCCGTGGACATCCAGAAGGACCCGAAGACCGGCAGCGGCAAGAAGAGCGCGAAGGGCCGCATCGCCCTGCACCGCGACGCCGACGGCGAGATCCGGCAGACCGACCAGGCGACCCCCGAGGACGAGGCGACGAGCCTCCTCCAGCCCGTCTGGGTCGACGGTCGCTTCCAGGTCCACCAGTCGTTCGCCGACGTCCGCGAGACGCTCCGCACCGAGCGCGCTGCCCGCGCGGCGCGTCGGGCGGCGGCGTGACCGACGCCGCCTCGGCGGCCCGCGACCAGCCCCTCATCGCGATCGACGTCGTCCCGGTGTCGTTCACGACGGGGGGCGGGTTGCGGGTCGCCACCGCGCGTCGGGCGAACGCCCCGTACGCCGGACGGGAGGCGCTGCCCGGCGTGCTCCTGGACGCTGCGGAACGCCTCGCCGACGGGGCGCGGCGCGCACTGCGGACCAAGACCGGGATCGACGCGGCTGCGGTCCGGCACCTCGCCCAGGTCGGGGCGTTCGACGGGCCCGAGCGGGACCCGCGGGACGCCGCGGTGAGCATCGCGTTCCTCGCGGTCGTGGCACCGGGGCCCGGCGGGGCGTCGGACGGACCCCTGCGTGACGGAGGCGACCTGCGCATCCCGGGCGACACACCGATGGACCGACACTCGTCCGACGGGGGCGACCCGCGCCTCCCGGCCGATGCCCGGGCCGTCTGGCACCCGCTCGACGGAGGTGACCACGGCCTCCCGTTCGACCACGACGCCATCGTGCGCGCCGCGCGCGACCAGGTCCGGACCCGGCTGTGGCGGGACACCGCGCTGACCCGCGCCCTGCTCGGCGAGGTCTTCACCACCAGCGACGCGGCGCAGCTGCACGCGGCCCTGCACCGAACCCCGCCGGACGCCGGCAACCTCAACCGCGCGCTCCGGACGAACCCCGCGCTCGTGCGCACGACGGCCCCCGCACGGACCGGCGCCCGCGGCGGGCGTCCCCCGGCGACCTGGACGTGGACGGACTAGGCGCGGTTGGCTGGGGCCATGTCCGCTTCGCTGTCCGGTGACGACTCCCTGCACCTGCCCGAGTTCGACGCCCCGCCCGCATCGCCGATCGACCTCGCCCGGCAGTGGCTCGACGCCGCGTCCGAGCGCGAGGTGTCCGAGCCGATGTCGATGACCCTCGCGACCGCCGGTGCCGACGGCCGCGTGAGCGCCCGCACCGTGGACGTGAAGCGCCTCGAGGACCGCGGGCTCGTCTTCGGCACCTCGACCCTCAGCCCGAAGGGACGGCAGCTCGCCGAGAACCCGCACGCGGCGCTCCAGGTGTACTGGCGCGAGACCATGCAGCAGCTCCGGTTCGAGGGTCGGGCGGTGCAGCTCTCCGACGAGGAGTCCGACGCCCTGTTCGCCGACCGCTCGCCCAAGTCCCGCGCCGCCACCGTGATCGCCGACCAGTCCGACGTGCTCGAGCCGCGGACGCTGCAGGACCTCATCGACGACGCGAACGTGCTGCTGTCCGACACCGACGACGAGGTGCCCCGCCCGGAGGGGTGGGTCGCGTGGCGGTTGGAGCCCGAGATCGTGGAGTTCTGGCACGGCAGCCGCGACCGGATGCACCGGCGGTTGCAGTACGTCCGCGCGGGCGAGGGCTGGGACGCGGCGCGGCTGCAGCCG
This sequence comes from Curtobacterium sp. UCD-KPL2560, assembly GCF_001705035.1. GTDB lineage: Bacteria > Actinomycetota > Actinomycetes > Actinomycetales > Microbacteriaceae > Curtobacterium. Next base: position 7,035 of record NZ_MCIG01000102.1, read on the forward strand.
TAGCGGGCGCGGGACGCCCGCGCTGCGGGGCGCGCACGGGTTCGCCGGGCGCGGGGCGCCCGCGCACGCGTCGGTTCGTCCGGCGAGGTCCGCACAACGGGAAGCACGTCGCACCACGTGATCGCGTGGTGCGACGTGCTCCCCGTTGTTCGTGGGCACCCGACACCGCGCGGTAGCGTCGGCGGATGGGGAACGACGCCGCACCGACCGTCCGCCGAGCCGAGCCGCGGGACGCCCGCAGCATCGCCGAGGTGCACGTCCGGGCCTGGCAGGAGGCGTACGCGCACCTGCTCCCGGCCGCGTTCCTCGCCGCGCTCGACGTCGACGCCCGCGAGGACCGGTGGCGCGGACTCGTCGCCGACCCCGACCTGACCGTCCTGGTCGCCGAGCGGGACGGCAGGGTCGTCGGGTGGGCCTCGGCCGGAGCGGGACGGGACGACGAGCCCGTGCGGGACCGCGAACTCGAGGGCATCTACGTGCTCGCCGGGCACCACGGTTCCGGTACGGGCCAGGCGCTGCTCGACGCCGCGGTCGGCACCGAGCCCGCGTTCCTCTGGGTCGCCGACCGCAACCCGCGCGCCGAGGCGTTCTACCGCCGCAACGGGTTCGAACGGGACGGGGCCACGAAGCACGTCCCGATCGGTCCCGCCGGGCTCGACGCCGTCCGCATGGTCCGGTAGCCGGCGCGGCCGCGGGACCTGCCCGCTAGAGCTTCTCGATCGGTGCGATCTTGATGAGCAGCTTCTTGCGCCCCGCGGCGTCGAACGCGATCTCGGCGATGCGCTTGGCGCCCTGCCCGGTCACCGCGGAGACCGTGCCCTCGCCGAAGTCCACGTGCGTGATCCGGTCGCCGGCCACGAGCTCCATGTCCCCGTTGTCGCGGACCTGCCCGGACACCCGGTTCGCCCACTCGGTCTTCGGGCGGGTCTTCGCCGCCGCGGCCGCACGGTCGTACGACCCGCCGCCCCAGCCGCCACC
>NZ_MCIG01000103.1 GCF_001705035.1 Curtobacterium sp. UCD-KPL2560
TACGCGAACATCGGCAACTCGCGGATCAACAACGCACCGAGCGTTTGGCGGACCGTGTTGAAGTTCCCGTACGAGCAGCTCTACGGCAAGCAGATCCTCTCCGCACAGCTGACGGAGACACAGGCCAACTCCGGGACCGCGACCGCGACCACGTCGGTCGCCGGGTGGGCCTCGGCCTACGCGTGGAACTGCGGCGTCCGTAACGCATCCCGCACGAACTTCACGGCCGGGTACACCGGAACGGCGTCGTTCGACGTGACCGGACAGGTCCAGCAGTGGACCGACGCGAGCTCGGCCGGTGGATCGTTCTGCCTCATCGGTGACGAGAACGCCGGTGCCTACACGTACAAGAAGCTCGACGTGTCCCTCTACCTGCAGTGGGAGGACAAGCCCACCGTCGCCGGGGCGGTGTCGAGCGTGCGGGACCCGAACCCCGGGTTCCCGGATCAGCAGACCTCCCCTGGTGCAACGACGTCCGGCGGAGCCGCTTCCTCGCCGGTGACGTCGTCGTCGACGCCGACACTGGCGGTGAAGGCGACCCAGGACGGGGCGCAGACGTACCCGCTGATCTACCAGTTCTTCGTCGGGACCACGACCGATCCGTGGGGCTCGCGGGTGTGGAACACCGACTGGACGAACGCGCCGAGCGCACAGAGCCCGACGTTCCAGGCGACGGTCCCGCAGGGGGTGCTGCAGCCAGGGACGCAGTACTGGTGGAACGTCGTCGTGCAGGACCCCTACGGAGTGCGGGCGTGGACTCCGGCCTACCCGATGGTGACGACGTCGCTGCCGACGGTCGGTGCCAGCGGATCGTTCACACCTGCTGACGGTTCGGTCGTCGCGACGACGACTCCGACGTTGACGGCGCCGCCGGCGGTGTCGACGAACGGGCAGCCGCTCAAGTACGAGATCCGCGTCACCAGTGGTGCCGACGGCACGTCGGGCCAGATCGCCCAGTCGCCGCTGTGCGCCCCGACCGGCAGTGCGTGCACGATCAACGCGGACGGGTCGATGTCGTGGAAGGTGCCCGACGCGGTCCTGCAGGACGGCGGGTCCTACACGTGGGTGCAGGTCGTCAACGACACGTTCGGTGACTACCTCTACACGGCGAACTCGACCACGGGCGTGAACCGGTTGACGGTGAACTCGCGCGTCACCGATCCCGGCCCGGCATCGACGGACGCTGCAGGCCCCGTGACGGTGAACCTCGGCAACGGCAACGTGGCCGCGTCGTTCTCCTCGCCGACCGTGCGCACCCTCGGTGGGGACATGGGGATGAACTTCTCCTACAACTCGCGTATCGCATCGAACCGCGGTCTCGTCGGCACGTACTGGAACGTCCCGGCCAACACCGCGACGTTCGGCCGGGGCGATTCGATGACCCCGAACGCCGTGCAGACGCTGGTCCGCACCGACTCGGGTGTGAGCTTCGACTGGGGGAGTGCAGCGCCGGACGACGCCGTCTCGCAGTCGTACTTCCAGGCCAAGTGGACCGGGTACATGACGCCCCCGTCCGGGACCTACTCGTTCGGGTTCCTCGCTGACGACGGGGTCGCCCTGCAGCTGGGGACCACCGGGATCATCACCGACCAGTGGGGGGATCAGCACCAGACCTCGCCTCGCATGGAGACTGCCGCGAACCAGGTCTTGACCGTGAACGGGTCGCAGTGGTCGATCGGTTCGCAGTCGGGCCAGCTGCCGATCCCGATCACGGTGGACTACTACCAGCGCGGCGGATCCTCGAACGTGTACCTCGAGGTCCAGCAGCAGTCCGGGTCCTCGTGGGTCAACACGCAGGTCGTCCCGTCGAACTGGTTCACGAAGTCCCCGACGCTGCTGCCGTCCGGCTGGGCATCGTCCGCAGCGATCATGGGTGACGCGGGAGCGTACGTCTCGGCGTCGAAGCAGGGCGGTTCGGTGATCGTCACAGACACCGACGGCGGCACGCACACCTACGCCCGGACCGCTGCCGGCGGCTACACCCCGCCCCCGGGCGAGCAGGGGGTGCTGGCGTCCGACGAAGCCGGCAACCTGGTCCTCACCGACGAGGGCGGTACCGTCTACCAGTTCGACACTGCCGGGTTGGTCACGTCCGTGACCCCGGCCGCCGACCTCGGGTCGAAGCCGGCGAACCCGGTCCCGGCGTACAACAGCAGCCGACAGCTGACGTCGATCTCGGACCCGCTCTCGGCGTCCGGGTCCGGCACGTCCCTGGCCTACGCACGTCAGGTGCGGTTCTCGTACCTGTCGAACACCACGATCGGCTCGAGCGCGACGAACGGCACCAACCGGGCCGCGGGTGCATGCGCGCCGCCGTCCGGGTCCGCGTACCCGACCGCGGTCACCACGACCGCACCGGGGTCGCAGTCCGACGCCGGGATGCTGTGCCAGATCCTGTACCCGGACGGCACCACCACGCAGCTGTACTACGACACCACCGGACAGCTCGCCCGGGTCGTGGACCCCGGCAACGAGGTCACCGACTTCGGGTACACGCTGAGCTCGAGCAGCGGGACCTACCTGCTGTCGACGATCCGGAACTCCCTCACCAACGACTGGCTGGCTGCGGACAGCAGCCGGAACGCTGCCGGGCCGGTGACGACCGACATCCGCTACGACGGAACCGACCGCGCCACCTCGGTGACGCTGCCCGCCCCGGACGGGGTGACCAGCGCCTCCCGTCCGCAGAAGACGTACGGCTACGGCGCCCCGGACACCAACGGAAACCGCACCAGCACGGTCGACGTCGCCGGGATCACGGTCCCGAACGGGCACGCATCGACGGTGACGATGGACGCCGCGCTGCGGCAGACGTCGGCGGCGTCCGCGTCCGGGCTGACCAGTACCGCGGTGTGGAACAGCCGCGACAACCAGCTTGCCTCGATCGACCCGCAGGGTCGTGAGTCGAGCACCGTCTACGACCAGCAGGACCGCGCGGTCGCCTCCTACGGCCCCGCACCGGCGTCGTGCTTCGGACAGGTGCAGCCCGCGACCGCGATCCAGAACGCCAACGGTCCGCTGCCCACGGGCGGGGTCTGCGCCGGCACCGGGACCCCGGTGGCGCAGACGACGACCGCGATCGACGGGAACCTCCGCGGGCTGGCCGCGTCCTGGTACAACAACCAGACCCTCTCCGGCGCCCCTGCGGCGATGACGCTCGGCGTGCCGACGGCAGCGGGCGCGAACGGTGGGAAGACCGACGGCGCGGTCGACTACGACTGGTCGACCGGCGACAACGCCGTCAGCCCGATGACCACGCCCACCGGGACGGTCGTCGGCGGAACCGGCGGCGCGAACTGGACCGTGTCGTTCACCGGCCTGGTCACGTTCCCGACCGCGGGGACGTACCGCTTCTACACGTGGGCGGACGACGGCACGAAGCTCTGGATCAACGACCAGCTGCTCATCAACGACTGGGGCCCCCACGGCCCGCACGTCCAGGCCGCCACGAAGCCGATCACCGTCTCCGCGGGCCAGAGCCTCCGGATCCGGTTGAACTACCTGCAACAGACCGGGACGTCCCGGCTCGCGCTGGCCATGACGACCGGCAACACGCCGAGCACGTACACCGCAGCGGACGTGGTGCCCGCGTCGATGCTGTCCCCGGCGTACAACCTGGGTACCTCGTCGACGACCGCCGACGCGGTCCCGTCGGGCGCGCAGGCCAGCCAGATCAGTCCGATCACGACGGCCACGACGTACTCGCGTCCCTGGTACGGCACCGTCGACGGCACCACCGTCGACCCCGCCGGCCTGGCCCTGAAGACGTCGACCACCACAGAGGCTCCCGGTGCCGGCTACCTCCGCTCCCTGACCCGGACCCTGCCCGCGCAGGCCGCGGCAGCATCGACGAACGCGTACTTCGGAGCCGCGCAGACGATCAAGGACGCCTACGGCACCACGGACGGACAGATCTGCGGCGTGGACGTGTCCACCCCGCAGAACGGGATGCTCAAGTCGACCACCGGGCCGACGCCCGCGACGGGCAGTGCCGTCGTGACGTCGTACCTGTACGACGTGTGGGGTCGCACCGCCGGGACGAAGACCACCGGCGACGACGACTGGTCGTGCGTGACCTTCGATGCCCGAGGCCGGACGGTGAAGGCGGTCACCGCCGCGTTCAACGGGCAGCCGAGCACCACGGCGACGTCCTCCTACTCCGCCGACGGTCTCACCGCAGCGGTCTCCGACGGAGCGGTGTCCGGGTCCCCGAACGGCTCGACGACCACGGCCAAGACCGACCTGCTCGGCCGCGTCGTCAAGTACGTCGACGTCTGGGGCACCACGACCACCACGTCCTACGACCAGGCTGGTCGGATCACCTCGACGCTGGCGGTGACCGCGGACGGTGTGCAGCACTCGACGGGGCAGTCGTACGACGTGGACTCGAAGGTGACGCAGTTCACCGCGGACGGGAAGATCGTCGCGGTCCCCACCTACCAGCAGGGTGAGGTCACCGCGGTGGCGTACCCGGCGGGTGCCGGGAACGCCGGCAACGGCACCTCGGTCACGGTGACGAAGGACGGTGCCGGTGCACTGACCGGGTTGGCGTGGTCGTTCCCGAACAACCAGCCGCAGGTCACCGACCAGGTGGTCCGGTCCCAGTCCGGTGACGTCCTGAAGGACACCACCGCCCTCGGGGCGGCGTCGAACGCGTCGACGTACTCCTACGACACGGCCGGGAGGCTCGTGGCCGCGTCGATCCCGCGGCACCGGTTGACCTACGGCTTCGGTGCCAGCACGTGCGCCCAGTCGGGTGGGGTCGCTGCGGCCGGGAAGAACGGGAACCGGACGGCTTCGTCGGACCAGCTCCTCGACGCCTCGGGCAACCCGGCGGGTGCGGCGACGCAGGTCGCGTCCTGCTACGACGCAGCGGACCGGCTCATCGGGACCACGGTGACGAACCCGGTCACGGGAGCGACGCCGGTGAACCAGTCCTTGACCGGTGCGCAGCTGGTCTACGACGCGCACGGGAACACGACCACCCTGGCTGACGAGACCCTCGTCTACGACGGGCAGGACCGGCACGTCCAGACCGCACTGACGGACGGGTCGAAGGTGTCGTACGTGCGGGACGCGTCGAACCGGATCGTGCAGCGCACGGAGCAGACCCCGAACGGAACGAAGACCGTCACCCGGTACGGGTTCACCGGCGACGGTGACACCCCGGACTTCGTCTACGACGGCGCGAGCAAGCTCACCGAGTGGGACCTTCCCCTGCCGGGCGGGGTGACCGCAGAGCTTCGTGGGACGAGCGCGGTGTGGTCGTACCCGAACATCCACGGGGACATCGTCGCCACCACCGACGGTACAGGGCAGCTCGCATCCCAGGTGCTGCCGGTGTTCGACCCGTTCGGGCAGGTCATGGACCAGGCCACCGGCCTGTTCGGCACGGCCACGGCGAACCAGTCCGGGCCGGACACGCAGCAGGGCAACGCCGACTACGGATGGCTCGGGCAGCACCAGAAGCTCAGCGAACACCTCGGCTCGATCGCCACGATCGAGATGGGCGCCCGGCAGTCCGTCGCAGCGCTCGGACGATTCCTGCAGGTCGACCCCGTCGAGGGCGGCACCGACAATGCCTACGCGTACGTCAACGACCCGTTGAACGGACTCGACCTTGACGGTAACAAAGCGTGGAAGGTGGGGGACTGGGTCAACCTGGCAGACAACATCAGTTCAGGCCTCGGCGTGGCCGCACTTTTCGGCTGTGGCGTCTGCGGCATCATATCGTCCGTCCTCGCCGTCGGTGTTGGAGTGTACAAGCTTTCAAAGGGTGACAAGTCGGGCTGGCTTGATCTAGCGGGAGCAGCAAGTTTCGGCGTGGGGCGAGGGCTTGAAGCGGGAGTCAAGGCCTATCGTGGAGTTCAAGCGGCTTCGAAGGTGGGAAGAGTTGCGCGGAAGGCGGCGGCAATCGGTCGAGCCAGAGGTGCCCGTGTTGCCAAGTACGTGTTCAATTCCCACAAAGCGGCCGACTTTGTTTACGGAGCCGGAAGAGGGGCAACATGGATTCATCAGTCCGTGAGCAACCGGCAGTCTTGGCTTTACCCCCCACGACGCAAGAAACGGTAGAAGGTTGGAGTTGATCGCATTTTTCGCCTTCATCGGGGCGACGGTGATCGTGACGATCACTGGAGTCGCTGCGGGAAGGAGAAGCGCATTGAGGAGCGCATTCCGGAACAACAGAGTTCTTTGGGAAGCGCATTCCGATGAGGAGATGCAGAGGATCCTGGGTGCTCGAGGTGCGCCCTTGATCGCGGTGCATAAGCGGAACTCCCAGCGATATCTCCAGTGGCTCTTCATTGATGACGATGGAGCATACGCAGTCGAGACATGCAAGCTCGACCCTCGGGTCGAGTTCGTCAGTCCGCGATCAGGGCTCACCTTGACGGAGTTGCGCGACCTCACGCGGGAAGCGCGGGTACCGGCCCGCCCCCGGATCAGCTACAGAATCTGGTCGGACTACTTCGACGAGATCGGCAAGTAGCTTACTGACAAGAGGCTCATTTCGACTTCAAGTCGGCGTCGTCCCTGATCCACCCGCCTAACGGCATCTGTTGAAAGCAGGGACAGGGTGTTCCGATGTTCCAAATTCGCTGGCGCAGGCGTGGTATGGGGGTGACGGAGGTCGTCGGACTTCGCGGCCCGGCTACCTCTCGGGATGGTTTTTCCGGGCATCGTCGATCGGCACTACCGTGATGCCCTGCTCCTTCGGCACTCCGGGACCGTGTTGGCAGATTGCGGCGTCGGCCCGCCGAAGCGTCTCCTCAGTAGTTCGTCCTAGCTGGTTCGACGGACGAGCCCCGCGCCTCCGATCGCGAGACGTGGCTCGAGAAGGCAAGGAGGGCGCGCCGCCGGTCCGCACCAGCGACGCGCCCCTCCCACAGTCCTCCCGGATCAGGCCCCGTGCGCCTCCTCCGCGACCGGCTGCCACGCACGCCACGTCGCCAGCCGCGACTCGTAGTCCCGCTCGGCGATGCCCAGCGGTGCCTTGCCGAAGAAGACACGCAGCGGCGGCTCCTCGGCATCGACGACCTTCAGGATCGCGGACCGCGTCGCCTCCGGCTTGCCCGGGTCGGCTGCCGACGGACGCTTCGACGCCGCCTCACGCACCTCGGCGTAGGCCTCGAGCTCGTCGCTGTGCTTCGACGACGGACCCGACCAGTCGGTCGAGAACCCGCCGGGTTCGACGAGGGTCACGTGGATCCCGAAGCCCGCGACCTCCTGGGACAGCGACTGCGACAGGCCCTCGAGTGCCCACTTCGACGCGTGGTACGCGCCGACGGTCGGGAAGGCGCTGATCCCGCCGATGCTCGACACCTGCACGACGTGGCCCGAGCCCTGCTCGCGCATGATCGGCAGCGCGGCCTGCGTGACCCAGAGCGCGCCGAAGAAGTTCGTCTCGAGCTGCGCGCGGACCTCGTCCTCGGTGAGCTCCTCGACCATGCCGAAGTGGCCGAAGCCGGCGTTGTTCACGACCACGTCGAGGCGGCCGAAGTGCTCGGCGGCCTGCTGGACGGCGGCCACGTCGGCCTCGCGGTCGGTGACGTCGAGGCGGATCGCCAGGAACGTGTCGGGGTACTGGTCGACGAGCGCCTGGACGTCGTCGGTGTTCCGTGCGGTGCCCGCGACGGAGTCGCCGCGCTCCAGGGCGGCCTCCGTCCACTCGCGGCCGAAGCCCTTCGACGCTCCGGTGATGAACCAGGTCTTGGCCATGTCGCTCCTCGTGTTCGGTTGCGGTGACCCCGGCAGGCAACGCCCGTCGCCCCGGCGCGACCTGAGCGGCCGGGTGACAGGCGGCCGACACCGCCCCCGCAGGCGGTCGACACCGCCCCCGCCGGCGGCCGCCGGCCGCCGCACGACCGGACCACCAGCGCCGGACCACCGGACCACGGCCCCACCGCCCGCCTGCTGACAGCCCGCTCGCCCACCCCCGGGCAC
>NZ_MCIG01000104.1 GCF_001705035.1 Curtobacterium sp. UCD-KPL2560
CGACGACGCCCGCGCCGGGGGTGCCCGCCGGAGCGGCGGGTGCGCCGGGGGTCGCGGCAGCGGGTGTCCCGGCGGTGCCGTCGGCGGAGGCTCCGGCGGTCGCGCCGGCGCGTGTCCCCATGGTGGTCACACCGGTCGCGACGGCCCCGGGGTCTGCGGCGGTGCCGACTCCGGCCCGCGGGCCCGGAGCAGCCGGTGTGGTCGGGCGACCGGAGGGGGCCGGAGCGGTCGTCACGGATGCGGACTCCCGGCCGGCAGTGGCAGTACCGGTTGCCGGGGTCGACGCGCTGCCGGGCGCCGGGAGTACGGGCTGCGCCGACACGGACGCCGACGCTGCGGATGCGTCCGTCGCTGTGGCATCCGCTGCGAGGGATGCCGCACCGACCGCGCCGGCCGGTGTGCCGAGACCAGCGGGAGCGGTGGCCGTCCCCGGCGCGGGCGTCGTCGTCGGCGTCACTGCAGCCGACAGCGCCGCCGACAGTGCCGACACGGGCTGTGCCGTCGCGTCCGTGGCCGACGGCGTGGTGGTGGTGGTGGTGGGGCTCGTCGAGCCGGTGTCCGTCCCGGCGCCGGTGCCCGGGCTCGTGCGGTCCGTCGTCGACGTCGGCTTCGACGTCGGCTTCGACGTCGGCTTCGACGACGAGCCGGTCCCGGTGTCCTGGTGTCCCTCGGCCGAGCGACCGGCCCGGGCCAGCGCGGCCCCGAACGGGACGGCCGAGTCGGAGACGCCGGACGGACCGCGCGCCGCACGCTGCCCGAGCGGACCGGCAGCCACCGTGGGTCCGGCGGTGGGCAGGCCCGTCGTCACGGGGCTCACGCCGCACTCCCCGAGCGCATCATCGACAGCAGGGCCGCCGTCTGCAGGTCTGCCGAGCCGGCACCGCCGACCGCACGGGCAGCCGGGGTCGCCGCGCTCGCCGCGGGGGCGTCCGACGGCACGATGCGGCGGATGGTCGCGATGTCCGAGTCCTTGTACCAGTTGTCCACGATGCGGACGTCCTTCCCGGGCCGGGGCGCGTGCAGCACCTTGCCGTCCCCGAGGTAGATGACGATGTGCTGCTCGCCCTTCGGCACGATCAGGTCGCCGGGCTTCGCGTCCTTCAGCGAGCCGACCGGCACGCCCATGTCGGCCTGGTCCGGGACGACGCGCGGCATCGTGACGCCGAGGTCCTTGAACACCGTCTGCACGAGGCCCGAGCAGTCCATGCCCGACCGGGTCGTGCCGCCGAACACGTACGGCACGCCGAGGTACTTCTTCGCGTCGGCGACCACGTCGGCACCCGTCGCTCCGCTGCCGGTGGCGATCGAGCCGCGCCCGGCGTCGACCGACGTCGCGGGCGACGCGGCCCCGGCGTCCGCAGCGGGCACCGTCCCGGGTGCCGTGCCCGTGGCGGTCGCGAGGGCGTCGGCGAACGCGGTGGACGACGCGGCGGATCCGGCGGTGCTCGCGGCGCCACCCGTCGGGGCGCTCACGTCGGCGCGCAGGGCGTCGATCCGCGACCGGATCTCGTCGATGCGGGAGAGCACGGCGTCGACGCTCATCGGGCACCACCTTCCGCGCGGCTCCGCGCCGCGATCTCGTCGAGTGCGGCCTGCTCGGTGCGCAGGTCGGCTGCCGCCTCCTCGCGGTCGTGCTGGTCCTCGAGCTTCTCGAGGCCGAGCGCGGCCCGACGGGCGGCGTTGTAGGTGGTCTGGGCGGCGTCGGCGTCCGCGCGTCGGGTCTTCGCGACGGCGTCGAGCTCCTCGAGCATCCCGCGCGTCGAGGCCCGGGCGGCGGCGACCGCGCTCAGGGTGGCGGCGTCGCGGACGACCGTCGAGCCCTCGGCGTCGGCCAGGGTCCGGCGTGCGGCGATCCGGGCGTCGGCTGCGTCGCGCACCCGGCCGTTCGCGGCGGCGAGCTCGGCCGCGGCGCGGTCCTGCTCGGCGTGCCGCAGCCGCAGGAGCCCGGCCAGGGGGAAGCGGCGGGCCATCAGCGCACCCCTCCCGCCGGGACGAGCGTCGCGACGAGGCGGTCGAGCGCGTGCCACGACGCCTCGGCCGTCGCGCGCTCGTCCATGCCCTGCTGCAGGAACGCGTCGATCGCGCCCTGGTGGTCCACCGCGGCGTCGACGAGCGGGTTCGTGCCGCGCTGGTACGCGCCGACGTCGAGCAGGTCCTGCGCGTTCCGCCGTGCGGCCATCACGGTGCGCAGGGTCGTCGCCGCGGCACGCTGCCCGGGGGACGTGACCTTCGACGCGACGCGCGACACCGAACCGAGCGCGTCGACGGACGGGAAGTGTCCGGTGACCGCGAGCTTCCGGTCGAGCACGACGTGGCCGTCCAGGATGCTCCGGGCGCTGTCGGCGATCGGCTCGTTGTGGTCGTCGCCGTCGACGAGCACCGTGTACAGACCCGTGATGCTGCCGACACGGTCGGTGCCGGCACGTTCGAGCAGCCCGGCGAGCACCGAGAACGTCGACGGCGGGTAGCCCCGGGTGGCCGGCGGCTCCCCCACCGACAGCCCGATCTCGCGCTGGGCCATCGCCACGCGGGTCAGGGAGTCCATCATGAGCACGACGTCCTGGCCGGCGTCGCGGAACGACTCGGCGATCCGGGTCGCGACGAACGCGGCCCGGAGGCGCATGAGCGCGGGCTCGTCCGAGGTGGACACGACGACGATCGAGCGGGCGAGGCCCTCGGGTCCGAGGTCGTCCTCCAGGAACTCCCGCACCTCGCGCCCGCGTTCGCCGACGAGCGCGATGACGTTGACGGCAGCGTCGCTCCCCCGCGCGACCATCGACAGCAACGAGGACTTGCCGACGCCGGAGCCGGCGAACAGGCCCATGCGCTGCCCGCGGCCGACCGTGGTCAGGGTGTCGAGCACGCGGACGCCGAGCTGTATCGGGGTGTCGATCCGGGTGCGGGCCATCGCGTTCGGCGTGGCGTGGTCGAGCGGCACCCAGGCGTCGGCGGCGAGCGGTCCGCGGCCGTCGATCGGTCGCCCGAGCCCGTCGAGCACCCGGCCGAACAGCCCGGTGCCGGTCGGCACGAGCACGGGACGCCCGGTCGGTCGCGCCGGGGTCCCCGCGGTCACGCCGACGAGCCGCCCGAGGGGCATGCAGCGCACCCCGTCCGCGTCGGTCGCGACGACCTCGACGGCGGTCTGCGGGCCGCCCTCGGTGCCCACGGTCACGACGTCGCCGATCCGGGCGTCGAGTCCCGCGACGGTCAGGCCGAGCCCGACCGCGCTCGTCACGGTGCCGACGCGCTGCGGTGCCGCCGCGGCGAGGGCGTCGTCGAGGCCGCGCGGGCGCAGCAGGGTCGCGGTCACCGGGACGTCTCCGTCGGGGCGGCGGCCGGTCGGGCCGGCGCGCCGAGCGCCGAGCGGGCCCGGTCGAGCGCGGCGTCGATCCGCGCGTCGAGCAGACCGTGCGGCAGGTCGACGACGGCGTCGCCGTCGCGCAGCGCCGGGTCGCCGACCACCGGGACCGGCAGGTCCAGGTCCGCGACGCGGGCGGCGTCGGCAGGGCTCACGCGGATGGCCAGTGCGATCGTGCGGTCGACCGAGGCGAGCGCACGTCGGACCGTCGCCTCCGCGCCGGTGGTGGGTCGCGCCTCCCGGCCGGACTGCCGGGTCGCGTCGGACGCGCCCAGCTCCTCCTGACGGGAGGCGCGGACCACGTCCCCGACGACGGCCTCGGCCAGCTCCAGCGCGGCCGCGACGACCGACTCCTCGGCGTCGGCGAGGACGGGTGCGACGTGCGACAGGAGCGCGTTCGTCGCGGCGTCGAGCACCTGGACCCGGCGCGCGGTGTCGGCCTGCAGGGCCGCGAGCCGGGCGGCGTGCTCGGCCTCGAGCCGGGCGCGCAGTGCGTCGGTGTCGGCCTGCGCCGCGCGCAGTCCGGCCGTGTAGCCGGCCGCGTGGCCGCGGACGTCTGCGGCGGCGGACCGGTCGCGGGTCGCGGTGCCGCCGAGGGCGGGGAACGCGATGCGCTGGACGACGGGGTCAGTCAACGAGCTCGTCCTCCTCGGCGCGGTGCACCGTGATGACGCCCTGCGCCTCGAGTTCGCGCACGGAGCGGACGACCTCGGCGCGGGCCTCCTCGACCTGCGAGACGCGGACCGGGCCCATGGCCTGCAGCTCGTCGTCGAGCAGCGAGCGGTTGCGCTCCGACACGTTCGCGCGGATCGTCTCGACGACGGGGCCGGGCGCGCCCTTCATCGCGGTCGCGAGGAGCTTCGAGTCGATGCCGCGCAGCACCTGCTGGATGTCGCGGGACTCGAGCTTGACGATGTCGGCGAAGGTGAGCATGCGGGAGCGGATGTCCTCGGCGAGCTCGGGGTCGCGCGCCTCGAGGCCCTCGAGCACGGCCTTCTCGGTCGCGACGTCGGCACGGTTGATGATGTCGACGAGGGGCGCGATGCCCCCGACGACCTCGATGCTCTCGCGCGGGGACACGACGGCCCCGGCGCGCTGCCGGAGGACCCCGGCGACGATGCCGACCGCCTCGGGCGTGGCGCTGCCCATCGTGGCGAAGGCCTGCGCCACGTCGGTGCGGGCGCGCTCGTCGACCCCGGCGAGCACGGCGCTCGCCTGCGCGGGCTTGAGGTGGGCGAGCACGAGGGCGATGGTCTGCGGCAGTTCGCCCTCGAGCAGCGAGACGACCTGGCCGGGCTCGGCGTCGTCGAGGAACTCGAAGGACTGTCCGGCCAGGTTCGAGGCCAGGCGGTCCATCACGCCCGCCGCGCGCTCGGAGCCGAACGAGGCCTCGAGGAGCCCGAGCGCCGCGTCCTTGCCGCCGCGCTTCTGCACCCGACCGCGCTGGGTCATCCGGTGGAACTCGGTCATCGTGCGGTCCACCACGGCGTCGTCGACGCGGCGCATCCGGACGATCTCGGCGGAGATCTCCTCGGCCTCGAGCTCGGTGAACTGCTTCATCACCTCGGCGGCGCGCTCGGTCTCCATCTGCATGAGGATGAGCGCGACCTTCTGCGCGCCGCTCAGCGCGCGGTCGGCCGTTCCCCCGGCGGCGGGGGCCGGGACGAGCGCGCTCACACCGACGCCCGGTCGTCGAGGAGCCCGCGCAGGAGGTCCGCGGTGCGCTTCGGGTCGCGCTCGGCCAGCGCGGCGATGTCCTGCCGCCGGCGCTCGGCGCTGATCTCGTCCGTGGTGAGCACCTCGGTCGGGGCGTCGTCGTGCGGGATCGCGGGCAGGGCGACGGTCGGCGCGTCCGCGGCACCGAGCGGGGTGCGCTCGGCGTCGTCGAGGGCCAGCGGCAGCTCGAAGGTCTCCCCGGCGAAGGCGTCGAGCTCGCCGACGTCCACCGCCTCGCGCTCCTGGCGACGGCCGCGACGGGCGAGCACGATCGCGAGCACGATGGCCGCCGCGATCACGGCGAGGACGATGCCGGCGGTGCGGATCGCCGACCACGTGCTGGCCTGCTGGTCGGCCTGCTCCTGCTCCTTCAACGCCTTCGCGGCGTCGTCGGCGGCACTGCGGTCGAAGTCCATCATGGCGACGCGGACCTGGTCGCCCCGGACGTTGTCCACCCCGGCCGCCGCGGCGACGAGGTCGTTGATGCTCTGCAGGTTGGCGTTCTTCACGGCGTCGGCGCGGGAGTTCAGCGCGACCGAGATGGTCTGCCGCTGGACCCCGCCGGCCGGGATCTGCGTGGTCTCGGTGGTGTGGTCGACGGCGTTGTTCTTCGTCGCCGACTCGTTCTTGTAGCCGCCGTCGCCGTTCGCGCCCGTGCCGTTCGGGACGGCGATGTTGTCCGGCCCGAGGACGCCCGTCGCACCGGCACCGCCGGCACCGGAGCCCGCGCCGTACTGCTCGGTCGTGCTCGACTCGTTCAGCGCGATCGGACCCGTCGTCGGGTTCGTGTAGCTCTCCTGCGTCCGGGTGCCGGACTGCTGGTTCATCGTCGCGGCGACCACCACGCTGGCGTTCCCGGCGCCGAGGGTCGTGTCGAGCAGGTCCTGGATCTTCTTGCTCGTCGTCGCGTCGTAGTCGGCGGCCTGGTCCGCGCCGCTGCCGGTCGCGCCGGTGCCAACGGCGGACAGGGTCTGCCCCTTCGAGTCGACGACCGAGACGTCGGTGGGCTGCATGCCCTCGACCGCGGCGCTCGTCAGGTGCACGATCGACTGCACCTGGTCGGTGCTGAGCTGCTTGCCGTTCTGGGTCGCCACGAACACCGAGGCGGTCGGGTCCTTCTCCTCGGCGGTGAAGACGGTCTTCTTCGGGATCGCGAGCTGCACGGTGGCGGCCTTCACGCCGTCCATCGACGAGATCGTCTTCGCGAGCTCGCCCTCGATCGCCCGCTTGTAGGTGACGTCCTGCTGGAACTCGGAGCTCGTCACGCCCATCTTGTCGAGCAGCGAGTAGCCGCCCTCGTTCGACGACGGCAGGCCGTTCGACGCGGCCTTGAGCCGCTCCGAGTACACCTGCGACTGCGGCACGAGGATCGTCGCGCCACCGTCGGTGAGCTGGTACGGCACGCCGTCGGTGTTCAGCTGGTCGGTGATCGAGCTCGCGTCGGCGGCGGCGAGCCCGGTGAACAGCGGCGCGTAGGACGCCTTGCCGAGGAAGCTCGCGAGGGCGATGCCCCCGAGCACGACGGCCGCGATGCCGATGATCGCGATGGTGCGCTGCGCGGCCGAGAAGCCCTTGACGTAGGCGACCAGGCGGCCGAGCGTGTTCCGGACGGCGGTGGGCATCAGGCCTGCATCCTCATGATCTCGTTGAAGGCGTCGACGCCCTTGTTGCGGACGGCGGCGACGAGCTCGAGCGTGACCTGCGCGCGGGTGGCGGCGATCGTGGCGTCGTGGATGTCGTCGAGGTTGCCGGTCACGGCCTTGAGGGCGAGGGCCTTCGACGTGTCCTGCAGCTGCTGCAGGCCGTCGACGGCGTTCGTCATGCTCGCGCCGAAGCCGTCACCGGTCGCGCCGGTGGTCGCCGCGGTGCCAGTCGCGCCGGATGCGCCGGTCGCGCCGGTGACGTCGGTCATCGAGGGGAAGGCGCGGGTCATCGCGTTCGTGGTCACACCGTTCACGGCGTCGATGGGCATCAGTTCTTCCCGATCTGCAGGGCCGCCTCGTAGGCGGTCTTCGCCCGGTCGACGACGGCGGCGTTCGCCTGGTAGCCGCGCTGGGCCATGATGAGGTCCGCCATCTGCGTCCCGAGGTCGATGTCCGGCATCCGGACGTAGCCCTCGGCGTTCGCGAGCGGGTTGTCCGGGTCGTACGTCACGCGGCCGGCGGCGCTGCCGAACGCGGCGCCCTTGACGTAGGCGCCCGACGTGCCGGCACCCTCCTGCACCTCGACGTAGCGGGCCTGGAAGGCGGAGTCGTCCATCGACCGCACGGTGTTCGCGTTCGCGATGTTGTCCGAGACCGCGTCGAGCCACTTCCGGTGCACGGTGAGGCCGGTGCTCGCGATGCCGATCGCGTCGAAGGTCGTCACGAGTTCGTCCGCATCGCCGCGCGCACGCTCGTGAGCTCGCTGTTCATCGCCTGCGTGGCGAACTGGTAGCGCAGCACCGTGTCGACGTTGGAGAGGGTCTCCTGGTCGAGGTTGACGTTGTTGCCGTTCGTGTTCGTCGGCTCGAGGCTGCGCGAGGTGGTCGCCTCGGCGTGGCCGTCACCGTGCACGATCGACTGCGCGAGGGTGTCCTCGAACCGGACCTTCTCGGCGTGGTAGTTCGGCGTGTTGATGTTCGCGATGTTGTTCGCGATGGTGCGCTGGCGCAGGGAGAGGCCGTCGAGGGCACTCTGCAGCGCGACGCTCGTCACGGAATCGAACACGGGGCCGTCCTCGTGGGGCGCGACGTCCGGGGACGCCGACGGGTGGCTGTGGCCGATCCGTGGCCGAGGGGTGAGCGATCCGTGCTCGCGGGGGTCTGTCGGCCCTGGGGGTCGGGGCGTAAGCGGCCGCCCCGAACG
>NZ_MCIG01000105.1 GCF_001705035.1 Curtobacterium sp. UCD-KPL2560
GCATCGGTGAGTACGCGATCACGTTCGGCTCGCAGCGCTACAACTGGTGGATCGTCTACGTGTCGGTCGCCGCGATCGTCGTGATCGTGCAGCTGGGGCAGTTCCTCGGCAACCGGTTGGCGAGGGCGACGCTGCGCCGCTGCCGCGGCACACGATGGACGGGAGGCGCGGTGCCAGCCGGCACCGCGCCTCCCGTCCGTCGCCGGGTCGCGTCGCGTCAGCGGCGCAGCGTCGCCCTCGCCAACCGGTTGCCGAGGAACTGCCCCAGCTGCACGATCACGACGATCGCGGCGACCGACACGTAGACGATCCACCAGTTGTAGCGCTGCGAGCCGAACGTGATCGCGTACTCACCGATGCCGCCTCCGCCGATCAGGGCGCCCTGCGCGGTCATGTCGACGATGCCCACGAAGATGAACGTGTAGCCGAGGATCAGCGGCCCGAGGCCCTCCGGGATGAGCACCGTGAACAGGATCGCGAGCGGGTGCGCTCCCGCGGCACGCGCTGCCTCGACGACACCGGGGTCCACCGCGAGCAGGTTCTGCTCGACGATGCGCGAGACCGCGAACGAGGCCGCGAGCGAGATCGCGAACGTGACCGCGGGGACGCCGATCGTGGTCTGCACGGCGACGCGCGACAGCGGGGCGATCGCAGCGAGGAAGATCACGAACGGGATCGGCCGGACGATGTTCACCACGAGGTTGAGCACCGTGTACGCCGCGCGGCTGCCGAGCAGGTTGCCCGGTCGGGTCGCGTAGAGCGCCAGCCCGAGGGCGAGGCCGATCACGCCCGCGACGACGAGCGACACGAGCGTCATGACGAGTGTGTCGCGGACGGCGGCGAGGAAGACGTCGAACGTGTCCACGACGCTCTGGAAGCCGGTGTTCACGATGCGTCCTCCTCGTCGACGGTGGTGCCCTGGTCGCGCAGCGCGGTCAGCGCGCGGTCGACCGCTGCCGGGTCGGCGGCGGTGAGCTCGTAGGTGAGCGAACCGATGCGACGCTCACGGATCTCGCCGACCCCGCCGTGGACGAGTTCGGCGGTCACCCCCGTGTCGCGCCAGACGGTGTCGATCCGGTTCTGCAGCCCGACCTCGTCGGTGATCTGCACCGTGACGATGCGGCCGCCGTGGTGCTCGCGTAGGCGTCGCAGCTGGTCGGCGGACGGCCGGTCGTGCAGTGCGGACCGGACGAACCGCTTCGCCGCACCGGTCTGCGGCCGCGCGAACACGTCGTAGACGTCCCCGACCTCGACCACGCGGCCCCGCTCCATCACGGCGACGCGGTCGGCGATCTGCCGGACGGCGTCCATCTCGTGCGTGATGACGACGATGGTGACGCCGAGCTCTCGGTTGACGCGACGGAGGAGCGCCAGGACCTCGGACGTGGTGTCCGGGTCGAGCGCGCTCGTGGCCTCGTCGGCCAGCAGCAGCTCGGGGTTCGAGGCGAGCGCCCGGGCGATGCCGACGCGCTGCTTCTGGCCGCCGGACAGCTGCTCGGGGTGGGCGTGTGCCCGCTCGAGCAGTCCGACGAAGTCGAGGAGCTCGGCGACACGGCGGTCCCGTTCCTCCTTGGCGACACCCGCGACCTTGAGCGGGTACGCGACGTTGCCGGCGACGGTCCGGGATCGGAACAGGTTGAACTGCTGGAAGATCATGCCGATCTTCCGACGTGCCAGGCGACGGTCCCGCTCGGGGATCGCGGTGAGGTCCTGACCGGCGACCGTCACACTCCCGGACGTGGGCAGCTCGAGCGCGTTGACGAGGCGGACGAGGGTGGACTTGCCGGCACCGGAGTACCCGATGACGCCGAGGACCTCGCCCTGGTGCACGTCCAGGGAGACGTCCTCGACCGCCACCACGGTCTCGCCGGTGTCGGCACGGCGGTAGTGCTTCGAGACACCGCGGAGTTCGACGAGGGCGGGCACTACTGCTTGGCCGCCTTCGCGTCCTGCTCGACCTTCGCGAGCTCGTCCTGCAGCTTCGTGGCGCTCTCGTCGCGGGACACCGCCTCGGGCAGGTCCTTCTTGAACGCCTTCTGCACGGCGTCGTCCTGGAACAGCTTCGCGAGGTCGAGGTAGGTCTTGTCGTCCTTGTCGGCCGCGCGGACGGCGAAGACGTTCACGTAGGGTGCGGCGCTCGCGCTGGCGGGGTCGTCCTGGTAGATGATGTCGCTCGTCGGCAGGTTCGCCGCGGTGGCGAAGTTGTTGTTCACGACGGCGGCAGCGACGGAGCCCTGCTGCAGCGCGTTCGCGGTCTGCGAGGCGTCGAGCGGCTGCACGTCGACCTTCGACGAGGTGATGTCGGTCGTG
This sequence comes from Curtobacterium sp. UCD-KPL2560, assembly GCF_001705035.1. GTDB lineage: Bacteria > Actinomycetota > Actinomycetes > Actinomycetales > Microbacteriaceae > Curtobacterium. Next base: position 2,311 of record NZ_MCIG01000105.1, read on the forward strand.
GTGGAGAACGCGGAGCCGCCGTCCTTGAGCTCCACCAGCTTCGCGGCCTGCAGGATGAGGAGCGCGCGGGCCTGGTTGATGGCGTCGTTCGGGATGGCGACCGCGGCGTTCGCAGGCAGCTCGGCGGGCTTCGAGTACTTCGTCGCGTAGAGCGGCAGCGGGTAGACGGCCGTCGAGCCGATCGGCTGCAGGTCGTCGTCCGACGAGACGTTGTAGTCGGCGAGGTACTGGATGTGCTGGAACTGGTTGATGTCCAGCTGTCCGTCCTTCAGCGCCGGGTTCGGCAGCGAGTAGTCGGAGAAGTTCGTGAGCTGCACGTCGACGCCGAGGCGCTCCTTCGCGAGCTTCGTGTAGGTGCTCCAGTACCCGAGCGACTTGTCGGAGACGCCGATCTTCACGGTCTTCTGCGCACCACCGGACGCAGCACCCTCGGATCCGCCGGCACGCACGGCACCGACGACGACGGCGACGGCGATCGCGACGACGACCACCACCGCGGCGATGATCCAGCCGATCGGACGCTTGCCCTTCGGCTTCGCGGGCAGGACGGGTGCTGCGGACATCAGGTGCTCCTCGTGGGCCGTGCTGTGGGGGTCGCGGTGGTCCCGCGGTGTGCGTTCGAGTGTGACGGGCACCGACGACGCACGCCCGTTGCGTTCCGCCGTGTTACATCCCGACGAGTTCTCCACAGGTCGGCGCCGGAGAGCCCGTGCAGCGCGGCGACCGGGTTGACTCGTCACGTGCGCAGCATCGAACTCCTCCTCGACCCCGACTCCGACGCGGCGGTCCGCGCGGCGTGGGACGCCCTGACCGCGGCCGACCTGCCGAGCCTGGGCCGCTCCGGGTCGAACGACCCGCACGTGACGCTCGTGGCGGGCGATGACGTGCCGGTCCCGGACGGGTTCGCCCGGCCGGTCCCGACCTCGCTGCGGTTGGGCGGCGTGCTCCTGTTCCCGGCCGGTCCCGGTCGATCGGTGCTCGTGCGCGCGGTCGTGGTCGACCCGGAGCTCGCGGCCTTCCACCAGGCCGTGCACCGTGCCGCACCGGGGAGCGTGGACACGTCCCACCCGGAGGCGTGGTCGCCGCACGTGTCGTTCGCCCGGCGGGTGCGCGACGCTGACCTCCCGACGGCGCTCGCGGCGCTCCGGACGGCACCGCTGCCCGAGGTCCTGCAGGTCGGCGGGGTCCGGCACTGGGACGGCGCCACGAAGACCGTGACCCCGCTGGCCTGAGGCGAGTCGGCACCGAGCACCGGCTCGGTCCCGCCGCGCGGGTCCGGCCGGGCACCGTCACGGCCGGGAGGCGCGGGTCGGCCCCGTCTCGCCGGTCCGGTCCGACCTCAGGTCCGGAGCACCCGCGCCCCGAACGAGGACGCGAACACCCGGTCGGGGTCCGCAGCGGCGACCAGTCGTCGGACCTCGGGCAGCCGCGGCCAGAGCGCCTCGACCGCGTCGGCGTCGAGCGAGCTCGTCTTGCCCCAGTGCGGACGCCCGCCGAACGGCGCGAGCCGCGCCTCCAGGTGCGGCAGCAGCGCGGCCACGGCCTCCGGGTGCTTCTGCCACGTGAACGCGATGCAGAGCACGTCCTCGCCCTGGGTCGGGCTGAGCCAGAGCGGGTCGGCGGCCATCGTCCGGAGCTCGCACACGTGCAGGTGCGGCCGGATCCGGTCGGCGAGTCCACGCAACGCGTCGAGCGCCGCCGCGGCGTGCCGGAGCGGGACGAAGTGCTCGCTCTGCACCTCGGAGCCGTGGGACGGCACGGTGTCGATCGGGAAGTGCGGCAGCCGGTCCCACCACGGGCCGACCGATCCGTCGCGCGCGGTGTGGTGTCCGTCCGCGGCCAGGCCGGGCAGTCGGGGCGCACCGAGGAGGTCCTCGGGGACCGCGACGTCCTCGGCGCCGGCCGGCACGCGGGACTTCAGCAGGACCTCGCCGACATCGTCGCCGAACAGCGTGAACGCGCACACCGAGTACGCGGCCGCGTGCACCGCGGCGACGTTCGCCGTGAACACGTCCCACGGCACCGGGCCGAAGCGGTCCTGGCGCATCCGGTAGGTCGGTTGGACGTCGACCTCGACCCGGGTGACGATGCCGAACAGCCCGAGGTGCAGGACCGATCCGTCGAAGTCCGGGTCGCCGCGACGGAGTGTCCTGGTCGACCCGTCGGGACCGATCAGCTCGAGGGAGCGGACGGCGGTGCTCAGCGAACCGAGGGCCGTGCCGGAGCCGTGCGTGCCGGTGGCGATCGCCCCGCCGAGCGAGATGTGCGGCAGCGAGCCGGTGTTGTGCAGCGCGAAGCCGGCCCGGTCGAGCGCCGGAGCGACGGCACCGTACCGCGTGCCCGCACCCATCGACGCGGTGCCGGCCTCCGGGTCGACGACGAGGTCGGTCGGGATGCCGGTCAGGTCGAGCAGGATCCCCGGGGCGTCGGCGACGTCGTTGAACGAGTGGCGGGTGCCGAGCCCGTGGACGCGGCCGGACCCGGCGACGAGCTCCGCGGCCTCGTCGATCGACCGCGGTCGCACCACCCGCTCGGCCGAGTACGTGACCGTGCCGGACCAGTTCCGCTCGCGCGCCGTCGACCGCATGCCGCCAACGATGCCATGCGCCCCGCCACGACGTCAGTGCATCGCGGGTGCCGGAGCCCCCTCGGGGGTCTCGGGCTTCCGGACGAGCGACGAGGTGACGATGCCGACCAGCGAGATGATCCCGCCGACCATGAAGGCCGTCGCCACACCGGAGGCGGTCGCGCTGGCGACGGCCCCGTCCGTGGCGCCCGCGCCGGCCGAGGCCGCACCGATCGTGAGCAACGTCACGAACAGTGCGGTGCCGGCGGCTCCGGCGAGCTGCTGGGCGGTGCCGAGGACGGCGCTGCCGTGCGAGTACAGCCGCGGCGGCAGACCCCCGAGCGCCGCCGTGAACAGCGGCGTGAAGGTGAGCGCCAGGCCGAGGCTCAGGACGACGTGGGCGCCGAGGACGAACCACACGCTGGTGTCCGCGGTCACGGTCGACAGCGCCCAGAGCACCGCGCTGATGATGATCGAGCCGGGGACGAGCAGGACGCGCGGGCCGCGACGGTCGTAGATCCGGCCGACCACGGGGGAGAGCAGGCCCATGAGGAGCCCGCCGGGCAGGAGCAGCAGGCCGACGTGCAGCACGTCGAGGCCGAGCACGCGCTCGAGGTAGATCGGCAGCAGGATGAGCGTCCCGAACATCGCCATGAAGCTCAGCGCCATCGCGACGATCGGGATCGTGAAGCCGGGCGTCCGGAAGGTGCGCAGGTCGAGCAGTGCGCTGTCGGTGCGCTGCAGGCGGTTCTGCCGGAGGACGAACACCGCGAGGGCCACCACGCCGACGACGATCGCCGTCACGGGGACGAGAGGCCCGGTCGACCCGGACTCGCCGAAGCTGGACAGGCCGAACACCAGACCGCCGAACGCGACGGCGGACAGCACGACGGACAGGACGTCGAGCGGTGCCTTGCGCGGCGTCGAGACGTTGCGGACCTTCACGGCGCCGAGCACGAGCGCGGCGACCGCGATCGGCAGGACGAACCCGAACAGCCAGCGCCAGTCGAACGCGTTGAGGATCAGCCCCGAGATCGTCGGCCCGATGGCCGGGGCCACCGAGATGACGATCGAGATGTTCCCCATCACGCGGCCGCGGTGGGCGGGCTCGATGAGGTTCAGCACCGTCGTCATGAGCAGCGGCATCATGATCGCGGTCCCGCTCGCCTGCACGATGCGGCCGACGAGGAGCATCGGGAAGCCCGTCGCGGTGAGGGCGACCAGGGTGCCGACGGAGAACAGGGTCATCGCCGCGATGAAGACCGGGCGCGTGGCGAACCGCTGCAGCAGGAAGCCGGTGACCGGGATCACGACCGCCATGGTGAGCAGGAAGCCGGTCGTGAGCCACTGGCCCGTCGCAGCGCTGATGTCGAGGTCGTCCATCAGCCGGGGGAGCGCGACGCCCATGATGGTCTCGTTGAGGATCACGACGAACGCCGACACGAGCAGCAGCCCGATGACGAGTCGGGTCTCACCGGGGGAGGGCTGCGAGACGCTCCCGGTGCGGGGTGCGGAATCGACGGCCTGGGTCATGCGGGGCTCCTGACGGGGTCACGGCGTGGTGGGACGGCGCACGGGGCGCAGACACGGCAACACCCTGAGTGGATGCGAGTATTCCGCTTCCGCGAGATCTGCTCGATTCGGCGCAGCCCCGCGACCCTCAGTGCAGGATCGCGAACCCCTCGGCGTCCCCGTGCGGCACGACCGTCCGGAGCGACACGTCGGTCACCGTGGCGGAGGGCGGTCCGCTGTGCAGGAAGGCCATCAGGGCATCGACCGCGGCCGAGGGCCCCTCCGCCTCGACCTCGACCGTCCCGTCGAACAGGTTCCGCGCGTACCCGGCGAGCTCGAGCCCGTCGGCCTTCCGCGCGGTCCAGTACCGGAACCCGACCCCCTGGACCGTCCCCGACACCACGGCGTGCATCCTCGTCACCGTCGTCATGGCCCGAACCTATGCCCGACGGCGACGCCGCTCGTTTCGGCGCTGTTCCGATCCGGTGAACACGGTGATAGTGTCAACTCCACCCCAACACTTACAGTCAAACAAACCCTAAGTCCCGGGCGCGCACGATCCCGGGACGGACACCCCAGGACGATGACCTCTCCCTCAGACCCCCTCATCCGCGTCGCGGTCTCGACCGTGATCGTGGCGCTGCGCCCGCACCCGGACACCGGTGCCCCGGCGCTGTGGATGCCGCTCGTGCGCCGCGTCGCCGAGCCGCACGAGGGATCGTGGGCGCTGCCCGGCGGTTGGGTCCGCCCCGACGAAGGGCTCGAGGACTCGGCGGCCGCCCGACTCCGCGAGACGACGAACGTGCAGCCGCGGTACCTCGAGCAGCTCTACGCGTTCGGCGACGTCGACCGCTCGCCGAGCCGGGTCGTGTCGATCGTCTACTGGGCCCTCGTGCACCCGGACGAGGCCAGCTCGGTGCCCGACGACTGGAACGTGCGCTGGTTCCTGGCCGACGAGCACCCGCCGCTCGCGTTCGACCACGACCGGATCGTCGCCTACGCCCTCTGGCGCCTCCGCAACAAGATGTCGTACTCGCGGATCGCGCAGGCGTTCCTCGGCGACCGCTTCACCCTGGCCGAGCTGCGCGGCGTGTACGAGGCGGTGCTCGGCCGCCGGCTCGACCCGGCGAACTTCCGGCGCCAGGTCGCGCAGTCGGACGCCGTCCTGCCCACCGACGAGACGACGAGCGGTGACCGGCACCGGCCGGCCCGTCTGTACCGCTCGAACCCCGACCTCGCCTACGCCGACAACGGCCCGCTGACCGACGCGCGAGCCGACGCACACGCTGCAGTCCACCGAGACCCCGCCGCCCAGCCAGCCCCGACGGC
>NZ_MCIG01000106.1 GCF_001705035.1 Curtobacterium sp. UCD-KPL2560
CCCTGGCGACCCGCTACGAGTCGCTGTGCGACCCGCGCCTGAACCACATGCAGTCGCTCGAGCTCGCGTTCCTCGTGGCCGAGGAGCTCGGCGCGCACCCGTACGTGCGCGCGTGGGGCGCGACCACACGACGGACGGGAGGCGCGGTGCCGGCTGGCACCGCGCCTCCCGTCCGTCATCGGGTCGCGTCGGGACTACGCGCGCACGTACGGGTGCGCGCCGAGCTCCTCGGCCACGAGGAACGCGAGCTCGAGCGACTGCATGTGGTTCAGGCGCGGGTCGCACAGCGACTCGTAGCGGGTCGCCAGGGTCGCCTCGTCGATCTGCTCCGAGCCGCCGAGGCACTCGGTGACGTCGTCACCCGTGAGCTCGACGTGCATGCCTCCCGGGTACGTGCCCACCTGTCGGTGCGCCTCGAAGAAGCCGAGGACCTCGTCCACGACGTCGTCGAACCGGCGGGTCTTGTAGCCCGTCGGGGTGGTCAGACCGTTGCCGTGCATCGGGTCGGTGACCCAGAGCGGGTTGGCGTCCATGCCCTTGATCGCCTCGAGCAGCTTCGGGAGCTCGTCACGGATCTTGCCGGCGCCCATGCGGGTGATGAACGTCAGGCGCCCGGGCTCGCGCTCGGGGTCGAGCTTCTCGACGAGGGCCTGCATGTCGGAGACCGAGGTGGTGGGGCCGAGCTTCACGCCGATCGGGTTCCGGACACGGGACAGGAAGTCGACGTGTGCGCCGTCCAGGTCGCGCGTGCGCTCCCCGATCCAGATGAAGTGGCCCGAGGTGTCGTACGCCTGGCCGGAGCGGGAGTCGATCCGGGTCATCGGGCGCTCGTAGTCCATGAGCAGACCCTCGTGCGAGGCGTAGAACTCGGTGTGCTTGAGCGCCTCAAAGTCGGCACCGCAGGCGTCCATGAAGCGGATCGCGCGGTCGATCTCCTTCGCCAGGTGCTCGTACCGGGCGTTGGCCGGGTTCGACGCGAAGCCCTTGTTCCAGGAGTGCACCTGGCGCAGGTCGGCGAACCCGCCCTGCGTGAAGGCGCGGACGAGGTTCAGGGTCGACGCGGCGGTGTGGTACCCCTGCACGAGGCGGCGCGGGTCGGCGCGGCGGCTCTCCGGCGTGAAGTCGTAGCCGTTGACGATGTCGCCGCGGTAGGCGGGCAGCGTGACGTCGCCGCGGGTCTCGAAGTCGCTCGACCGGGGCTTGGCGAACTGTCCCGCCATCCGGCCCATCTTGATGACCGGCATCGAGGCGCCGTACGTCAGCACGACCGCCATCTGCAGGATCGTCTTCACGCGGTCGCGGATCGAGTCGGCGGTGGCACCGGCGAAGGTCTCGGCGCAGTCGCCGCCCTGGAGCAGGAACGCCCGGCCCTGGGCCGCGGCGGCGAGCCGGTCGCGCAGCTTGTCGACCTCGCCCGCGAAGACGAGCGGCGGGAGCGTGGCGATCTCGGCCGAGGCAGCCTCGGCCTCGGCGGCGTCCGGCCACGTCGGCTGCTGCTTGATCGGCAGGGTGCGCCAGTGGTCGAGGCCCTCGATGACGTCCGGATCGTGCAGGGCGACGGGGTCGAGCGTCTCGGGCAAGGCGGTACCTCGGAGTTCTGGGTTCCAGACCTGGTGGGACAGGTCGTCCGGCGGGTGCCGGGGTCCTCAGATCCTAGCGGGCGGCCGGACCCCGACGGGTCTGCATGACCTGTTCGCGTGCGGAGCTCGCGCGCTCCTTGACGCTCGTGGCGTAGACGTCGACGTACTCCTGGCGGCTCAGGCCGGCGAGCTCGTGCATGACCTCGTCGGTGACGCTGCGCAGGATGAAGCGGTCGGTCTCGAACCCCTCGAAGCGCGAGAAGTCGAGCGGCTTGCCGAACACGACGCCGACGCGCTTGGGCTTCGGGAACCGCTGCCCGATCTGCTGGACCTCGCGGGTGCCGATCATCGCGACCGGGACGACCGTGACGCGGCCCTCGAGGATCATCCGCGCGATGCCGGTGCGCCCGCGGTAGAGCTTGCCGTCGGGGCTGCGCGTGCCCTCGGGGTAGATGCCGAGCTGCTCACCCCGGGCGAGCACCTGGAGGCCGGTGTGCAGCGACGCCTCGGACGCCTTGCCGCCGGACCGGTCGATGGGCAGCTGACCGATGGCGTTGAAGAACGTCTTCGTGGCCCAGCCCTTGAGGCCGCGGCCGGTGAAGTAGTCGCTCTTCGCCAGGAACGAGATGCGCCGGTCGAGCACCGCGGGCAGGACCACCGAGTCGATGAACGAGATGTGGTTCGACGCGAAGATCACGGGCCCCTTCGCGGGGACGTGCTCGCGGCCGATCACCCACGGGCGGAAGAGGGTGAGGATGAGCGGGCCGAGCAGGAAGTTCTTCAGCAGCCAGTAGGTCATCATCGACTCCAGTTCGCGACGGACGTGCCGGTGGGACCCTACGCCGTGCGGGCGTGGATGCGGGCGAGGTCGGCGGCACCGACGACGCCGGCGTCGTTGACCAGCTCGGCGATGACGAAGTCGGGCTCCGGGTGGTACCCGCGGGCCGGGAGGTTCGCGAGGTACGCCTGCTTGATCGGCTCGAGCAGCCGGTCCCCCGCGCTCGCGACGCCGCCGCCGAACACGAAGAGCTGCGGGTCGAGCACGGCGGAGAGCGAGGCGCACGCCTCGCCCAGGTGCCGGCCGAGGCGGCGCAGGGCAGCGAGGGCGCCCGGGTCGTCGGCGAGGATGAGGTCCCCGACGATGCCGCCGTCGAGCTGCCCGCCGTTCTGCTCGCGGGCGTCGGCGAGGGCCGAGCCGATGCCGCCGGCGTCGGCGACGTCGTTCGCCATGCGCTGCAGGGCACGACCGGAGCCGTACTGCTCGATGCAGCCGCGCGCACCGCAGCCGCAGGGCAGGCCGTTCGGCACGATCCGGAGGTGACCGATCTCGCCGCCGGTGCCGAATCCACCGCGGAACAGGCGGTCCTCGGTGACGATGGCCCCGCCGACACCGGTGCCGATCGTGAGCATGGTCATGTCCGACACGAGCCGACCGGCGCCGAAGCGGAACTCCGCCCAGCCCGCCGCGTTGGCGTCGTTGTCGACCGTGATGTGCAGGTCGCCGAGCCGCTCCTGCAGCTTCTGCCGCAGGGGCTCGTTCCGCCACCGGATGTTGGGCGTGTAGTAGACGATCGACTGCGAGGCGTCGATGAAGCCCGGCGCCGCGACGCCGACCGCTCCCACGTCGTGGGCGGCGCGGAGACGCGTGACCATCGTCACGACGTCGTCCAGCATGGCGTCCGGGTCAGCCGCGTTGGTGGCGACGCGGTCCTCGGCGAGGATCTCGCCGAGCTCCGTGACGACCGCTCCCGCGATCTTGGTGCCCCCGATGTCGATTCCGATGGCATGCACGAGCACCGAGCCTACCGCCTCCCTGCACCCGACCGGGACGGCGGCGGACCGGGCCGCCGGGCTCCACGGCGACCACCCGCCCGGTTCGCACCGGATCCCCGGCTGCTCGCCATATGCTGATCGGGACACCTCGTCGCTGAGGCGTCCTCGAATCGAACCGGCCGACAAGGGAGTCAACCGTGAACGATCAGCGGCAGCCCGCACCCACCTCCGCACCCGACCACGGGTCAGCGGCCCGCCTGCTCTCGGAGCGGGCCCGACGCACGCCCGACCGGCACATCCTGGCCGAGCGCCACGGCGACACCTGGACGCCGATCACCGCGTCGGACGTGCTCGCACGCGTGCGCGGCATCGCCAAGGGCTTCGTGGCCGCCGGCCTGCAGCCCGGGTCGCACGTCGCGATCCTGTCCCGCACGCGGCTGGAGTGGACCCTCGTCGACTTCGCGGTGTGGACCGCCGGCCTCGTGTCGGTCCCGGTCTACGAGACGAGTTCGCCCGACCAGGTGCGCTGGATCCTGTCCGACTCCGAGACCGTCGCGATCGTGGTCGAGCAGGAGGAGCACGCGCGCCGGGTCGCCTCGATCGCGCCGGACCTGCCGCACCTCGGCCAGCACTGGACGATCGACGGCGGCGGACTCGACGACCTCGTGCGGCTCGGCGAGACCGTCACCGACGCCGAGCTCGACGCCCGCACCGCCGACGTGCACGGGCACGACGACGCGACGATCATCTACACGTCGGGCACCACCGGGCGGCCCAAGGGCTGCGTCCTGCGGCACGACAACTTCACCGCGACGGTCGAGGGCGCCACCGAGGCCATGCCCGAGGTCGTCGCCGAGGGCTCGTCGACGCTGCTGTTCATCCCCCTGGCGCACGTCTTCGCGCGCTTCATCGCGGTGATGTCGGTGCACACCGGGGTCCTCGTCGGCCACGAACCGGACACGCGCGACCTCATGCAGGCGGTGTCGACGTTCCGCCCGACGTTCCTGCTGGCGGTCCCGCGCGTGTTCGAGAAGATCTACAACTCGGCCGAGCAGAAGGCCGACCTCGGCGGCAAGGGCAAGGTCTTCCGCGCGGCCGCTGCGGTCGCGGTCGCGCACTCCGAGGCGGTGGCCGCCGGCCGCGTGCCGTTCGGCCTCCGCGCCCGCTACGCGCTGTTCGACAAGCTCGTCTTCTCGAAGCTCCGCGCGGCGATCGGCGGACGGGTCGAGTACGCGATCAGTGGTTCCGCGCCGCTCTCCCCGCGGCTGTCGCACTTCTTCCGGTCGATCGGCGTGAACATCCTCGAGGGCTACGGACTGACGGAGACCACCGCGCCCGCCACGGTCAACCGTGCCGCCGAACTCCGGATCGGCACCGTCGGACGGGCCCTGCCGGGCGTCGAGGTGCGGATCGCCGACGACGGCGAGATCCTCATCCGCGGCGTCGACGTCTTCGACCGGTACTGGCACAACGAGGAGGCCACCGCGAAGGCGTTCGCCGACGGCTGGTTCCGCACCGGCGACCTCGGACGACTCGACGCCGACGGCGTGCTCACGGTCACGGGTCGGGCCAAGGAGCTCATCGTCACCGCGAGCGGCAAGAACGTCGCCCCCGCCCCGCTCGAGGACGGCATCCGCGAGCACCCGCTGGTCGGCCAGGTGGTCGTGGTCGGCGAGGGCAAGCCGTTCGTCGCCGCCCTCGTCACCCTCGACCGGGAGATGCTGCCCGGCTGGTGCCGCTCGCGCGGCATCGACCCCGTGCTCACCGCGCGCGAGGCCGCGTACGACGAGCGTGTCCACCAGGCCGTGCAGGAGGCGATCGACGCCGCGAACCAGCGCGTGTCGCGCGCCGAGTCGGTCCGGTCGTTCACCGTGGTGGACACCGAGCTCACCGAGGCGTCCGGGCACCTCACGCCCAAGCTGACGATCAAGCGCGCGGTCGTGATGAAGGACTTCGCCGCGGAGGTCGAGCACATCTACTCGGGGTCTGCGGTGCAGACCACCGCGACGCCGGTCGTGACCTCGCGGCGGCGACGCGGCTGACGGCCCGTCAGGGCCGGGGCGACCGCCTGGAGGCCCGGTGCCGGTCCGKCGGGCCGGCACCGGGCCTCCAGGCCGTCACCAGCACGACCGGCGGCCGGTCCCGGGACCGGCACCGGGTCGCGCGGGCGGTCCCGCGGACGACCGGCGGCCGATCCCGGGCCGGCACCGGGTCGTGCGGTCGGTCAGGCGGACGACCGGCGGCCGGTCCCGGGACCGGCACCGCGCCTCCCGGCCTGCGCCCGGACGGGCCTCCGGACGGCAGCGGACCCGGTGCCGCTCGTGGGAGGGGCACCGGGTCCGGTCCGTGCTGGGCTGTCCGCGGGGCACGACCCGCGCGGGGTCAGCGCTGCGGCTCCTGCGACGCGTCGGCGACGTCGAGGACGGCGATCGAGGAGGTCGCCACCGGGGTGGGGTCGGGGCGACGGTTGGTGCGGGTGCGGTGCGAGCTGAGCTCGTCGTTCTGAACGGTCATGCGGGGTGTCCTGATGGGGGTGGGGTGACGCGTCGGTGGGTGCCGACGCGGACACCGTACCTCGCGTCGGGCCCCCCGTGGCAATCCCGCGAAGGGGTGTCACGGTTCCCCGCACGCGAACGTGCGGTGTCGGTGCGCCCTCGGCTCCGCCGGGTCACCGGCACGCGGTCAGTGGAACCAGTCCTGCGACCGGATGTCCCGCAGCGCCTGCCGTCGGAGCTCGGGGTCGAGCGTCATCACGTAGACCGTGCCGTCGAGGTGGTCGACCTCGTGCTGCAGCGCCTCCGCCATGAGGCCGTCGCCCTCGAGCACGACCGGCTGGCCGTCGACGTCGACGCCCTCCACGCGGGCGTGCGGGTGGCGCCGGGTCGGGTAGGCGAGGCCGGGCACCGACAGGCAGCCCTCGTCCATCAGCTCGGGCTCGCCGGACACGGCGACCACCTCGGGGTTCAGGACGTACCCCACCACGCCGTCGACGTTGTACGAGAACGCCCGGAGCCCGACGCCGATCTGCGGCGCCGCGACACCGGCCCGACCGGGCTCGCGCACGGTGTCGAGGAGGTCCTGGACGAGGTCGCGGATGCCCTGCGAGCCGAGCGCGGCCGGCGCGATCGGGTCGGCGGGCGAACGGAGGACGGGATCACCGAACAGGCGGATGGGACGGACGGTCACGTTGCTGCAGCACCACCAGGAGGTCGTCGACGGGCGCGCACGGCACCGTCGGGGTCGCGGGACGGCCGTCGGTACCGGTCGGCGGCCGCGTGTTCCTTCACCTCGACCACGCCCGGACGGACCGGTCCGTCGGTGGCCGTCGGGACCCGGTGCAGACCCTGCCGGACGGCGGCCGGGACGGCGATCCGCCCTCCGTCGCGCGACGGGGAACCTGCTGGACTCGACGACCCTCCCAGCGCGGGTTGAGGTGTCACAACCCTAGTGGCGGTAACGTGGCTCACCGTGCATGTACTCAGCGTGAGCTCCCTCAAGGGTGGTGTCGGCAAGACGACGGTGACGCTCGGCCTGACTTCGGCCGCGTTCGCCAGGGGACTGCGCACGCTGGTGGTGGACCTCGACCCGCAGTCCGACGTCTCGACCGGCCTCGACATCGACATCTCCGGCCACCTCAACGTCGCCGACGTCCTCGAGAACCCGAAGGAGAAGATCGTCCGTCAGGCGATCGCACCGTCGGGGTGGACGAAGGGCTCGCAGGGCAAGGTCGACGTCCTCGTGGGCTCCCCCTCGGCGATCAACTTCGACGGGCCGCACCCGTCGATCCGCGACATCTGGAAGCTCGAGGAGGCACTCGCCAACGTCGAGCAGGACTACGAGCTCGTCCTCATCGACTGCGCGCCGTCGCTCAACGCCCTCACGCGCACCGCGTGGGCCGCGTCCGACCGCGTGACCGTCGTGACCGAGCCGGGCCTGTTCTCCGTGGCCGCCGCCGACCGTGCCCTCCGCGCGATCGAGGAGATCCGCCGCGGTCTCTCCCCCCGCCTGCAGCCGCTCGGCATCATCGTGAACCGTGCCCGCGTGCAGTCGCTCGAGCACCAGTTCCGCATCAAGGAGCTGCGCGACATGTTCGGGCCGCTCGTGCTCTCCCCGCAGCTGCCGGAGCGCACGTCGCTGCAGCAGGCGCAGGGTGCCGCGAAGCCGCTGCACGTGTGGCCCGGCGAGTCGGCGCAGGAGATGGCGCGGAACTTCGACCAGCTGCTCGAGCGACTGCACGCGGGCACGGTTCACGATGATGCCGAGCGGCTGCAGGCGGGGGGAGAGACCGCGGCGGATCTCCTCGATCGCGCGGAGGGCACGGTCGGCGGCGGCCACGGAGAACAGGCCC
>NZ_MCIG01000107.1 GCF_001705035.1 Curtobacterium sp. UCD-KPL2560
GGGCCGGGCTGGGACCCGGGCCGGAGGCCGGCGGGCCGGCCTGACCGGCGGGCCGGAGGGGCGTCAGCAGCGCGCTGCTGGCGCGTCGCACAACGGGAGGCACGTCGCACCACGTGTTTCCGTGGCGCGACGTGCCTCCCGTTGTTCAGAAGCACGTCGAACCACTGCCGAGAGCCTCGTGGCGCCGTCCGCGGCCGCCGCGGCGACTGCCGTTGCGTCGCGCCGCCCTGGCGGCGCTCCGCGCGCGCCGTCTGGCCGGCGCACAACCGGAAGCAGGTCGCGCCACGGTTTCCCGTGGTGCGACCTGCTTCCCGTTGTGCGGGAGCACGTCGAACCGCGCCGTGCCCGCCGCCTGCCGTGCCGCGCCGCGGCCGCGCCCGCGCCGCTCAGCGCGCGCGCACGCTCGCGCGCTCGACGATCCGGTGCGGCACCACGACGGTCTCCGGCGGCGCCGACGGGTCCGCGATGCGCCGGGACAGCAGGTCGAGCGCCGCGGTCGCGAAGGCCCGGCGGTCGAAGGACACCGTCGTCAGTGCGGGGATCGCGTACGCCGCCGGGTCGACGTCGTCGAACCCGACCACGCTCACCTGCTCCGGTACCCGGACGCCCCGCGCCGCGAGGACGTGCAGCACGCCGAACGCGATCGAGTCCGTGAAGGCGAACACCGCGTCGGGCAGCGGGTGGGCGTCGAGCCACGCGGCGAAGGCCCCGGCGGCGGCGCTCGTCGTCCACGCCGACAGCGGTACCCGAAGAGCCGGGTCGGCGGGGACCCCCGCGGCGTCGAGCGCTGCCCGGTACCCGCGCTCCCGGAGTTCGCTCGTCGCGGTCGGAGCACCCTCCCGGGCCGCCCCGACGACCGCGATCCGCCGGTGGCCGCGGGCGAGCAGGTGGGCGGTGACCTCCTCGGCCGCCCGACGACTGTCCACGTGGACCTGGTCGACGTGCTCGGGTTCGACCTCGCCGATGACGACCGTCGGCGGCAGCCCCTCGGTCGTGGCGAGGACGCTCGCGCTGAGCGACACCGGGTTGAGGACGAGCCCGTCGACCAGGTGCGCCCGGGCCCGCGACACGAGCTCCCGCTCCCGGTCGGGGTCGTTGCCGGTCTGGTCGAGCTGCACGGTCCACCCGCGGTCCCGCGCGAGTTCGACGAACCACTGGGCGAGCTCGGCGGAGTACGCGTTCCCCAGCTCGGGCAGCGTCAGCGCGATCGCCCCCGAGCGGCCGTTCCGCAGCCCCCGGGCGGACAGGTTCGGCACGTAGTCGAGCTCCGCGAGCGCCCGTTCGACCCGCTCGCGGGTGTCCGGGCGCACCGGGACGACGCCGTTGATCACGTTGGACACGGTCTTGGCGGAGACCCCGGCGAGGGCCGCAACGTCCCGCACGGTGGCGCGCACCGGTCGAGCGTAGCGCGACGGTCCGCGCCCGAGGGCCGTCGCCCGACGGCCGTCGCCCGAGGGCCGTCGCCCGACGGGCCGGCGCCCCGCTGTCGAACGCGGTGTGGGCGGAGTTCGCTGCGATCGCGGACGAGCAGCAGGATCGGGATCCGGTCCGCCTGCCTCGCTACGACCCCAACCGGTTCTGACCGTCCGACTCGCGTCGGCGGGTGCGGCCGCCGACGACCCGAACTGCGAGGTGAGCAGCAGAATCGTGGCATGACGCCTCCGCCCGACAACGTGTCCTGGATCGGTTTCACCTTCGAGCAGCACGAGCTTCTCGAATCGCTGCACTTCGTTGGCAACAACGGATGGGACCGCAACGGGCAGACCGACGAGGTGATGCCGGCGCTTCTTGCTCGCGCGGCCGCGGAAGGCCTGTCGCCCTCACGGTTCAAGGAGGCCATGTCAGCCGTCGGGCACACGCCTGCCGAGCTGCATCAGCTCGACCGGTGGGAGTCCAAGCGCACGACCGGCAGGTTCGGCCGTTGAGCACGCCGCCACTGACGTCGCGACCTCCCTCTCGCGGTGCCGGGGGAGGGAGCACGTGATCCGTCGCCGGGCCGTGACACCCTCATGGTCATGGTCATGGACGTCAAACAACTCATGGCTCTGCCCATCCGTGACCGGTGGGTGTACCTCGTCGGCCGGATCGTTGTCGAGTCGGTGACCCTCGACAGTCGGCTCCGCCGCGTCCGTGCTCGGCGACGAGGTGAACGCGTGGGTCCGCTACCCGGAGGTTCCCGTGCAGGTGCGCGGGAAGGTGGTCGCGTTCAGCGACTATGCCGTGCAGATTGAGATTACCCAGCGCGACGGCACGACGCATCGCGCCTGGGTGTGGAGCGGGGCTGTGACGTGGCCGACCCGTTCCTGACCCCCAGTGGAGCCCACGGCCGGCCCGTCCACCGCTGGTCCCCGCCGGAGTTCCCCGACGTCCCGCTCTACACACCCGAGCAGGTCCCCGAGACTAACCGCGGCGACGTCCGGACGCTCGAGGAGCCGATACCGGTCTGGGTTCGAGTGAAGTACGCCGAGATCGGCGCGCTGCGCACCCACGGCGTCGCCGTGGCCGCGTCGGAGCTTGTGGTCCTCGTGCAGACGACCTGGCAGGTGCGGCTGCAGGAAATCTGGGCGCGCCGCGACCGCGTCTCCCACCGTCGACTGCGATCACGCAGCGACCGGTCCGCGGCCACGGCTGACTCCTAGCCTGCGCGAGGGTGCGCGGACGAACGTCGCGCCAGCGTCGACGCGAGCGAGACACCGCGCGTTGCATAGAAGAGGACGTGACCGACCTCGACCAGACGATCGCCATCCTCCGACTCATCCTCGGTGTCTTCCAGCTTCTGACGAGCTGGTGTTCCCGGCCTCACCCGCGACCCACGCGCAGGGCGCCGCGTCATCGTCGCGCGCACCGAGCAGAGTCATGACCGTCCGACGCTGCGCGTCGGTTGTCAAGAAGGGGGCCGCGGTTGCGTCAGGAGCGCGGGGGCGTTCGGTGTCACCGCTCGGCTGACTCCGTCAGTTCAAGGATCCCCGCGATGAGCTCGACCAGCCAATTTGTATGAAGCAACACTATGAGCCATCGTTCAGCCCACTGTGGAACTACCCGTTGTGACCTGGGGTTTCAGCAATCACCCCTTTTCGGGTGGCGAACGATCGCACTCAGCTTTCTCTTATGCTGCGCGGGCTGACAGCAAGCGTTGCGGTCATCTGATCTGGGAGGTCACGTGCGCACACCGCTGCACGGTCCACGCATCCGAGGGCGTAGCGTCGCTGCTGCCACGCTCGGCGTTCTGACACTAATCGGTTCGTTTCTTGTCGCCGCTCCGGCGCAGGCGCTCAGTGACACTGGCACTGGCGGTGTGTACGTACCTGCCGCTGGCCGTGTCCTCGACACCGGTGAGGGCATCGGTGGGTACAACACGCCGATGCCGGCGAAGGGGTGGCGCACGATCAATGTCGCCGGTCAGTACGGCATCCCCGACGACGGGACGGTCGGCGCGATCTCCGTCGTTGCCACGGAGTCGTCGATCACGGCCCAGGGGCAGCTGTTCGGCCGCCCGAACGACAGCAAGCCGGCGACGATGATGGGTATCTACGGCGGTGAGAACAAGCAGATCACCTCGTTCTCCTCCGTCCTGGCGGTCAGCCCTGACGGCACGATCCAGATCCAGGCCGAGACGCAGATCCGCCTGTTCCTGGATGTGCAGGGCTACTACACCGCGAACACGGATGGCACTGCTGCGGGCGGCTTCGTGCCGATGAACGGCACCCGGATCGTCGATACCCGTGAGGGCCGTGGCGCTCCGCAGGCGACGGTTGCTTCGGGGAAGAGCATCGACGTGCAGGTCGCCGGAACGACCGGTGTGCCCTCTGACGCGTCCGGCGCGATCATCAACATGATCGCGGTGAATCGGGCTAACTCCACCGGCTACTTGACGCCCTATCCGACCGGGAGCGCTCGTCCGGCGAACTCGTTCAACTACGCAGCAGCGGTCCCGACGTCAATGCAGGCACAGGTGCAGCTATCCGCTTCTGGGCAGATTACGATCTTCAACGCCAACAGCACTACGGACATCGTGGTCGAGGTGCAGGGGTACTTCACCGCGAAAGGTAAGGGCGGCGCCATGTTCACCCCGGCGGCCGGGCGCGTCTATGACACCCGCGTGAGCCCTGCCGCGGTGATGGGGCCGAACGAGACCCGCTCCATTCAGGTTTCCGGCGTCAGCGGCATACCTGTCATGGGCTCTGGTCTCAACGCTGTTGTCCTCACTTTGACTTCGCTGAAGAGCACCGCGGGACAAGGCAACGCCACGGTGTGGGCTGACGGGACGACCCGGCCTGGGACGACTGCGATCAACTTTGACCCGACCACAATCCGCACCAACACCATCACTGTTCCCCTCGGCGAGAACGGGAAAATCTTACTCAATAGTGTCGGAGACTCCACTAACTACGTCATTGACCTCCAGGGGTGGTACTCGGACCCGGCAGCGCCCAGGATTTCATGTCCGTCTCCCTTCGTAAGTGACGCCTGGATTCAGCCTGCACCGAGCGCCCCCGTCAACTGCACGGTGACCGCACCCCCCGCAACATCAAGTTCCGCGCAGATTACGGTTTCGGTGGACGCCGCCGACGCGGTCACAAGAACTGTTCCTGAAAGTGTCGCATTCAGCCAGAGTGTACAAGTTGCCGCAACTCGCGGTGCTCATCTCATTACTGCGACGCGAATCATCGACGGGACGGCAACTTCCACCACTGTCTACCCGCTGACGTTCGGAACCTGGACTGAATCTGCCCTGGTTGGTGCCCCGACTGAAGGTGAAGTTACCCATCTCAATCCCTACTTGTCGGTCACGCTCGCGGGTGCCGATCAGTTCCCTCGGGATAGCACGTATCGATACTATCTAAGCGACTCGGCTTCGACGCAGGTACTCTGGGACAGCGGGCAAATCACAAAGCCATTTGCACAAGTTTCAATGCCGCTCACGAATGGAGTGACATATTCGTGGCACGCTGAGATCACGGGGAGCGTTGATCCCTCCGGCACGCAGTCCACAGTCGTTACCCCTGTCTTCTCATTCACTGCCTCTGATCACGCTGCGGGAGCAGAGCAAGCTGCGACTACTTCCTCAGATGGGACGTGGACGGCAAGCGATGCCAATCAGGCTGGTGCTTTCGCTCAGGATCCATCTCAATCCAGCTTCGGCGTATCAAGGAGATATGCAGATGTGCCCTATTGCAGTTCGCGTGATAACACGTCGAAGACAGTTCGCATCTACGAGCGAAAGGCCTTCCCGGGGGTAGTCGGTCGAGGCGGAGTCGGCACGCTCATCTGCGGAACCCCAGGTGGCATGGGGATGCGGCACATCTGGGCAGGGCACGGTAATGATTGGATTGGTATCGTGAATAAGTATCCGATGGGAATTAGTGCCGAAAGTTTCATGGATCAATCGCTCAACACCACGCTGCGCGCGCCGTCGAGCGTTGTGTACAATCGGGCCAATGATACGTATACCTATTACGGCTTGGTTCAGATCAAGCAAAAAGGCAAGGTTGTACGTACATACACGGTCAAGGTAGGCCACTCTGCAGGGAGCTGGAGGATCATCACGGCCTTCCCTAGTTGACCGGGAGAGCACCCTGGCGCACAGCGCCAGGGTGCTCGTAGGAGCGTTAACCGAGAGAACACCCTGGCGAACAGCGCCAGGGTGTTCTTAAAAGCCCAATCGACTTCTTGACTCCCATAGTTGAAGGTCAATTGTGTCGCCAGAGGGGAGCTCGCGTCGAATAATCTCCAACAGCCGCTCTCCTTGTCTCCTATGGAATGCGGCCGCCGCAGACGAGGGCCATCCGTATTCCCTGGAATACGAGTCGTTGAAGTGTTGCGTCCAGGCCAGGATCTCTTGGCGGACGGCAGGGGGTAGCGGGGGTATATGGGCCTTGCATTGCCCTTCGTCGTCCCAGAGTGGCCATTCGACACCGTAGTCGTTCATGAGGCGGTAGTGCACGGTCAGATCGTTCCATGAAACGACTTGCTCTGCACGTGCGTGCCGCGACTGGGCGCCGGCGTCGCAGCCGTGGGCATGCGACTTCTTGCGGGCCTCAGTGGAACCGCCGACGGGAGCTTTGTGGCTGTCCAGGGTGACGTCTCTGTTCCGGGCCTGCGTGCCCTTCCTGAAGGATTCAAGACTCGCGTGCGCTTCGAGGACTCAGGGCGCCGTCCGCGAGGGGTCCGGGGGGGTGACTGCAGTTCGACGACGACCAGTTACTGATATTAGCCATACTATCGGCGCTTTCGCTGAAGCCGTAGTTGGTGCTCAGTCAGGTTCCGCGGAGAGCTTCAGCGACGTTGACCTGATCCCGGTGCTGCGCGCTGATGCGATCGAGAGCAGCGACGAACGCGTCGACGTTGTCATCACGACCACTCCACTGCGCAGCGGCGCTGCTGATGTCCGTGAGGAACTGAGCTGCGGCGTGCCACTGCGGTGCCACGACGACGTCGAACACGAGGCGCTGCATCTCCTGCAACGCGTCGCGGCTCCGCGGCGTCCCAACGAGCAGGACCTTGTCGACTGCGCCGCGGAGCCCTTCGTAGCGTGGCCCCTGTACTGACTCATGCAGGTCGTCGACGTCCAAGGCGACGAGTGGGTCGATCCGCAAGCCCTGTCCCTCGAAGTGGCCGTTCAAGGTGCCCTGTCCCCAGCCGGCTTCAATCGGCCGCGCCGCCCATGCGTTGATGCGCTGCACCTGCACCTGCACCTGCACCTGCACCTGCACCTGCACTTGCACTTGCACGTGCTTCTGCTCTCGGTCGAGCATGTTGATCCGGTGGTCACCCTCCAACAGATGCGACGCCATCGGGTCGGCGTCGACGTGCGCGCACAGCGGTACGTCGCAGGTGTGGAGCAGCATCACCGACGACGGCAACGCCCGCCCCGTCACGATCTGGTGCGCGTAGCGGGACGGACGCGCCGTACGCTGCCGACCTGCGCCGGGCCGAATCCAGAACCGGCCGTAACCGTCGTCACTAATCGCGCCGGTCCAGATCCGGCAGTCATCCGGCAGCGGTCCACGAATCAGGTGCGACCAGAACCGTTCCTGCTCGTTTAGCGCGGCACCGGTCATCTAACGCCCACCACCCGACTAGATCGACGCCCGCATGGCACCGGACCGCACCGCCGCTACGTGTGCGGGCATCGGGGTGGCGCTGGGCATCATGCCGCGACCACTGCGGTGGGAAGCGCCTCGGTGCAGAGCGGGCAGCTTGACTCTGGTCCGTCTACGCGCGTCACGGTGCCTTGCTGCTCCTCCGGGACTGCTGCAGGTTTGGTTGACTCGTTCGTTTAGGCCGCGAGTGCGACCTGTGGGTTGATGATCGTCTCGTACTCGATTGGGGTCAACTTCCCAAGACCGCGTTGGCGTCGTTTCCGGTGGTAGGTCGCTTCGATCCAAGTGATGATCGCCAGCCGGAGCTCTTCCCGGGTCGTCCATCGTTTCCGGTTGAGGACGTTCTTCTGCAGCAGGGCGAAGAACGATTCCATCGCAGCGTTGTCCGCGCAGGCGCCGACTCTGCCCATCGATCCGAGGAGCCCTGCATCGCAGAGGGGTGCTCGGTGATGTCGGTCAGCCACAGCCGGTCCAGGTCTGGTGCTGTGAACGTTCGCCGGACCCGGTCGTCGTGCACCGGCGGACCGGCCTTCCGGGTCAGGCCGCGCTTCTTCGAGTGCAGGGACCAGAGCCGCTGCTGCGAGCACAACCGCCACACCCGACGCTCGGAGGTCCGGTGGCCAGCCGCGGCCAAGTCGTCAGCGATGAACCGGTACCCGAACGTCGGATCGTCGCGATGCGCGTCGATGGCGGCGTTGGTCAGGTGCGCGTCGTCCCAGTCCCGTTTGGACACGGGGCTGGCGCGCCAGCGATAGAACGCCTGCTTCGAGAAGCCCAGTACCCGGCAGGCCACCGCGACAGGAACACCGTCGTCGGCGAGTTCAAGGACCAGCGGGTAGATCATTTTGGGAGTTGTGACTGCGCGAAGTACGCCGCTGCCCGGCGGAGGATCTCGTTCTCCTGCTCGAGCAGCCGGATCCGTTTCTGCGCCTCCCGCAGCTCGGCTTGCTCCACCGCTTTCAGCGACGGCGGCTCTGCGACCCCGATGCCGTCGTCACGGTCCGCGAGGCGCAACCAGCGGGCCAGGCAGGACTCGGAGACGCCGAAGTCCTTCGCGACCTGCCGCACTGACGTCTCGCCCTTCCGGGCGACCGCGATCACGTCACGGCGGAACTCTTCCGGATACGCCTTCACCATGGCGCACATCCTTCCAGCAGGAGCCAATGCCCCTACCTCTCAGGAGTCAACCGAACCTGCAGCAGTCCC
>NZ_MCIG01000108.1 GCF_001705035.1 Curtobacterium sp. UCD-KPL2560
CGCACCACCGATCCCCCGCCCCCGCCCCCGCGGCTCGACCGCGATGGTGAGCTCGGGCACGTCTGCCGCCACGAACCCGTACCCGGGGTCGTCCTCGGGCAGGAAGCGCGCCCAGACCACCCCGACCGGCCCGTCGTCGTCGACCGCGACGACGCCGTGGTCCCGCGCGGGGTCGAAGCCCTGCCAGTAGTGCGCGAACTCCGGCCGGTCCAGGTCGGCGTCCGTGAAGGTCGCGGCCTGCCAGTTCATCGCGGCGAGCGTGGCACGGCGCAGCAGCTGCTCGTCGTCCGCGGTCACGGCACGGAAGCGCACGCCGTCGACCTCCGGCAGCACGGCCGCTGCACTACTGGAGACCGCCGCCGCCCCCGCGCCGGGCTCCGCCCCCGCTGCCGCACCGGTCAGCCGCTGCTCGCACAGCACCTCGTCGTCACCCCGCGGGTACGTCAGCGCCGCGAACCGCCCCTCGGGGTCGAGGCGCTCGAGCAACGCCCGCGTGATGTCGTCGAGCTGCCCGACCTGCTCGTCGGTCAGGGCGTCGACGACGAACCGCCGTGCCGTGCGAACGTGGTCCGGGGCCGCGGCGACGATCGCGTCGTACCCGGCGTCGGTGAGCCGGACATCGGTGGCCCGCCGGTCGTCGACCGAGGGGCAGCGCCGCACCAGGCCGCGCTTCTCGAGCCGCGACACCACGTGCGACAGCCGCGGCAGGGACGCGTTCGTGGCCGAGGCGAGCGCCGACATCCGGAGCGTGCGCGACTCGGTCTCGGACAGCATCGCGACCACCATGTAGTCGAAGTGGGTCAGGTCGGCGTCCCGCTGCAGCTGCTGGTCGAGCGCCGCCGGCAGCAGCTCCATGACCGCCACGAGCTTCATCCAGGCGCGGAGCTGTGCACGCGTCAGCCACGGTGTCTCGTCGGTCATCCACCCATGCTAGCGATTGGTTGTCGATGCAACCAGTGCCGGACGCCGACGTGCAGCGAGCACACCGACCACGAGCGCGACGACGACGACCGCGAGCAGCACGCCCTCGACGACGAGCAGCCGCGTCGTGTAGTCGAACGGCAGCACCGTGGGGTTCTTCTGCCCGTGCGCCTTCGCGGCGATCTCGGGCACCACGACGAGGGCGAGCACGCTGCCGAGCACGACCGCCGACTGCACGACGACGAGCACCCAGGCGCGGAGCGACCGTCCCGCCCGGCGGAGCAGCAGCCCGACGCCGACGACGAACGGCGACAGCACGACGTCGTGGAGCACCACCGCGCCGAGCAACCACGTCGCCAGCCCCCAGATGCGGTTCGGTCGGACCGTCGTCACGAGGACGGTCGCCCCGAACGCGATCACCAGCACGCCGAGCACGACGAGCACGATGCGTGCGGCCCTCATCGGATCACCTCGATCTTCCCGATCCACTTCGTCTGCAGCACGCCGGGTCTGCCGGGTGCGATGACCCGGGCCGGGAACCCGTGGTCGAGGTCGAGCGTCGCGCCGTTCACCTCGAGCGCCACGAGGGTCGTCGGATCGGCGGCGTACTCGGGCCCCATCTCGGTGACGCGGTACCCACCGCTCCGTTCGAGGCTCGTGATCCGCAGCGACGACGCCGGGTCGGCCTGGACGGCCGCGAGGAGGTCCCGCATCCGCACGCCCCGCCAGCTCGCCATCTGGCTCCAGCCCTCGACGCACGAGATCGGCAGCTCGGCGGTGTCGGTGCCGAGCGCGACGAGCTCCGCCCGCGAGAAGGACCGGGTGACGTCCGGTCCGACGACCGTGAGGGTCCAGTCGGCCGCCGTCGCACTCGCGAGCACCCCGGCGGCGCGTGCCGTGCGGTTCACCGGGAGCGCGTTCGGGCCGACGTGCCGCTGCCGCGCGCCGAAGACGTTGAGCGGTTCGAGCAGCCGGTTCGACTGCCCGGCGGTCAGGGCGACGACCCCGACGGTCGCGGCCGTCACGCCCGCCACGAACCCGCGTCGGGCGACCAGCTCACGACGACCGGTGGTCGCCTCGGTCGACGGACGGGAGGCCCGCCCCGCGTCCGTCGCGTCGGCCGACGGGCCGTCACCGGTCGGCGCAGCGTCCGGCGCGGCCTCCTGGGCGCCGCTGGCCGGCGCAGCCGGCCCGTCCACCCACCGCAGCACGCGTCCGGTCAGACCACGGGGGTAGGGCCCGACCGTCGGCACGGCCGCAGCGGACGCGCCGGCGGTGGGGTGCGCCTCCCGGCCGGTCGGCGGCAACAGCTCGCTGCCCACCGACGGGTCCACCACGAAGCGCCCCTCGGCGTCGTACGAGTCGCGCGCCCGCCAGTACCGCGCGATGATCCGCAGCTGCACACCCACGTGCAGCACGATCGAGCCGATGATGACGTAGGCCAGCGCGTTGTGCACCTGGCGGAACGGGAACGGCCACGGGTACCACTGGTACGTGTTCACCAGGCCGGTCGCGACCTGCACGAGCGCCGACGCGACGAGCACCGCGATCGACAGCCGTTCGAGCAGGTGCAGCACGCCCCGGACCGGCGGCACCTGGGCCAGCGCCGGCATCACGGCGTTCAGCTTCGCGAGCAGGAGCGGGATGATCGCGATGCCCGCGGTGATGTGCAGGCCCTGCGTGAACTGGTAGAGCTGCACCGGTCGGGTCGGGAAGCGCATGCCCGGCAGCGGGTCCTGGAGCAGGTGGCTGTAGACGCCGGTGACGAAGCAGACCAGGAACGCGACGCCGAGCAGTCGACCCCACACCACCGCCGAGCGGGCGTTCCGGTTCGGCGAGGCCATCGCGGCACGGGCGTCCAGCAGGAGCCGTCGCAGCACGGATAGCCTCGGGGCACCATGAGCCACCGACAGCGCGCCGCCCGACTCCTGCCGACCGTCCTGGCCGTCGTCGGCGTGCTGGTGCTCGCCGGTGTCATCGCCCACGGCGTCACGCATCTGGGGTTCCTCCGTGCCGGTCATCGTGCACCATTCGTAGGCTGGACGCTCATCGCTTGGACCGTCTTCGCAGGTGCGGCCCTCGCGCTCCGGTCCGTCCCCCGTGCGTGGGCGACCCGGATCGTCCTCGGCGGCGCGGTCGTCGTCGGGGTCGCGGCGCTCGTGGGACCGCCGAACACCAGTACCGACTCTGCCCGGTACGCCTGGGACGGGATCGTGCAGCACGCCGGGATCTCCCCCTACGCGCACACGCCGCAGTCCGGGGCGCTCGCCGGACTCCGGCCCGACTGGCTGTTCCCGGACAAGGTCGACGGCACGTGCAAGCCCCTCGAACCGCGGATGCGCGGCCTCGGCGACGGTGCCGACGGCCACTGCGTCGCGATCAACCGGCCGGACGTCGTGACGATCTACCCGCCGATGGCCCAGCTCTGGTTCGCCGGGGTGCGGGCGTTCGTCCCCGCCACCGCGCAGTACCTGCCGTTCCAGGTGGCCGGGCTGCTCGTGTCGCTCGGGGTCACGGTCGGGCTCGTCGCGGTGCTGCGTCGCGTCGGGCGGCCGACCTGGTGGGCCGCGCTCTGGGCCTGGTCGCCGCTCGTCGCGTCCGAGGCCGTCACGAACTCGCACGTCGACGTCGTCGGGGCCGCACTCGCGACGGCCGGCGTCGTGCTCGTCACCTTCGGCCGACCGATCTGGGGCGGGATCGCCCTCGGAGCCGCGACCGCGACGAAGCTCATCCCCGCGATCGTGTACCCGCCGCTGCTCTCCCGCTGGCGGCACTGGTGGGCGGTCCCGGTCGGCATCGCGGTGTTCGGCCTGCTCTACGTGCCGTACGTCCTGACGACCGGGGTGAAGGTGCTCGGCTACCTGCCCGGGTACCTCTCGGAAGAGGGCTACGAGGACGGCTCCCGGTTCGCCCTGGTGTCGCTGCTCGTGCCGGGCGACGGGGCGACGGTCCTGGTCGGGCTCGCGGTGCTGCTCGCCGCCGTGGTGTCGTGGCGCCTCGCCGACCCGGCGCGCCCGTGGTCCGCCGAGGTCCTGATGATCGGCGTCACGTTCCTCGCGGTGACGCCCCGCTACCCCTGGTACGCGCTGCTGCTCATCCCGTTCGTGGTGCTCTCCGGCCGGTGGGAGTGGCTGTCCCTCGGCCTGGCGATCGCCCTCCGCGGGGTGTGGCCCTCGGTCGACGCCTTCCGCTGGTGGCTCGGCGCAGCGGTCCTCGTGATCCTGGTCGTCACGCTCCTCCGCACCGACCGCGACACCTGGCGCCGGTGGGGCCGACGGCTCGACCCGCGGAGCTGGCGGGACGACGTCGGTGGCCACCGACCGTCGGCCGTGCCCCGCAGCACCGGCGTCGGCAGGTAGCATCGGCCCGGTGACGGCGAGGATCCTGCCCGCGACGGGCGACCGGCCCACGGCGACCGCCGTGCCCGCGACCTCGCTGCTGCGCCGCGTGCGCGCCACCACCGCCGGGCTGACACCGCGCCCCGCCGACGACCCGTCGCTGGTCGACCGGTTCGGCCGCCGCGCCGTCGACCTGCGCGTCTCGCTCACCGAGCGCTGCAACCTCCGCTGCACGTACTGCATGCCGGCCGAGGGGCTGCCGGTCATCCCCTCCGACGCCCTGATGACCGCCGACGAGATCGACCGCCTGGTCGGGCTCGCGGCGCGCGACCTCGGCGTCCGCAAGGTCCGGTTCACGGGCGGCGAACCGCTCCTCCGCGCCGACCTGGCCGACATCGTCCGGCGGTGCTCCGCCCACGGCGTCGAGCTCTCGCTCACGACGAACGCCATCGGCCTGGCGAACCGGGCGCAGGCTCTGGCGGACGCCGGACTCCGCCGCGTCAACGTCTCCCTCGACACCGTCGACCCCGACGTCTTCGCCGAGGTCACGCGCCGCCCGTTCCTCGACCGCGTGCTCGAGGGCATCGCCGCCGCGGCCGACGCCGGGCTCGGCGTGAAGGTGAACGCGGTCCTGCTCCGCGGCGTCAACGACCACCTGGCGACCGACCTGCTCGCGTGGTGCCTCGAGCGCGGCCACGAACTGCGGTTCATCGAGCAGATGCCGCTCGACCCCGGGCACGCATGGGACGGCGCGACGATGATCACCGCGACCGAGATCCGTGCGGTCCTCGGCGAGCGGTACGTGCTCACCCCGGACGAGGCCCCGCGCGACGGTGCCCCCGCCGAGCGGTACCGCGTGCACACCCGGGACGGCGCCCTGCTCGGGACAGTCGGGATCATCGCGAGCATCACCGAGTCGTTCTGCGGCGACTGCACCCGCACCCGCCTGACCGCCGAGGGCCACGTGCGCTCGTGCCTGTTCTCGGACGACGAGGTCGACCTGCTCGGACCGCTCCGCGCGGGTGCCGACGACGCCGTCCTGACCGACACCTGGCGACGCGCGATGTGGGCCAAGCCCCGCGACCACGGCGACGACGTGGACGGCATCGTGCACCCGGCACGCGGCATGAGCGCGATCGGAGGATGACCGTGACCACCCTGCGCTTCTTCGCGGCGGCACGCGCCGCCGTCGGGACCGACGAGACCACGACGTCCGCGCCGACCCTCGACGACGCCCTGCGCGCCGTCCCCGCCGCCGACGCCGAGCGTTGGACGGCCCTGCAGGAGCGCTGCTCCTACCTGGTCGACGGGGTCACCACGCGCGACCGCTCGACGTCCCTCGTCGGCGTCGGCACGGTCGACGTGATGCCGCCCTTCGCGGGCGGGTAGCGCTCAGCCCGCCGGTTCGTACACCGCGACCTCGTCCGGTGCGACCGTCATCCGGACGGTGATGCCCGGAGCCAGGCCGAGTGCGGCAGCCGTCGCGACCGTCACGTCCGCCACGAGGTCGGCGGTGCGCACGCGCACGAGGCCGTCCCGCGGCTCGAGCGCGGTCACGGTGCGTCCCGGCCCGGTGCCGTCCCGGCCCACGCGGACGGCCGTCGGGTGCAGCGCGGCCACGACGGGTCGGCCGGGAGGCACGGTGCGGGTCGACGACGCCAGCTCGCCCCCGCCGTCGAGTGCGATCCCCGCCGCGGTGGCGGTCCCGCGGACGAGCGCGAGCCCGGAGAAGGACGCCGCGAACGGCGTCCGCGGGTGCCGGAGCACCGCCTCGACCGGCCCCTGCTCGACGACGCGGCCGTCCTGCAGCACCACGACGCGGTCGGCGAGCGCGACGGCCTCGAGCGGGTCGTGCGTGACGAGGAGCGTCGGCCGGCCGGTCCGTGCGGTGGCGAGGGCCTCACGGACGTCCGCGCGGGCGTCGAGGTCGAGCGCCGAGGTCGGCTCGTCGAGGAGCAGGACCGCGGGGTCGGTGGCGAGGGCCCGGGCGATCGCGACGCGCTGGGCCTGCCCGCCGGAGAGCGTCGCCGGCGCCCGGTCGCCCAGCCCGGCCACGCCGACCAGCGCGAGGGCCGTGGCGGCCCGGTGCCGCGCCTCCCGTCCGCCCGCCCCGGCAGCGCGCGGACCGAAGGCGACGTTGTCGGTGACGGACAGGTGCGGGAAGAGGTCGGCCCGCTGCGCGACGAGGCCGGTGCGGCGGCGGTGCGCGGGGAGCCGGGCGAGGTCGCGACCGTCGAGGTGGACCGTGCTGTCCGTGCCGCGGAGGAGCCCGGCGACGGTCTCGACGACCGTGGACTTGCCGGCGCCGTTCGGACCGACGAGCGCGACGCACTCGTCGGGGCCGACCGTGACGGTGACGTCGACGCCGCGGGACGGGTCGACGACGCGGGCGTGGAGTCCCGCTGCCGGCGAGGTCACGCGACCACCGCCCGGGTGCGCAGCGACGTGACCCCGATGACGACTACCGCGACGACCACGAGCACCAGGGCGAGCGCGACCGCGGTGTCCGGGTCGACCTCACGCTGCAGGTAGACCTCGAGCGGGAGGGTCCGCGTCACGCCCTGCAGGCTGCCCGCGAAGGTGAGCGTGGCGCCGAACTCACCGAGTGCCCGTGCGCCGCACAGCACCAGGCCGGAGACGATGCCCGGCAGGACGCGCGGGGTCGTCACGGTGAGGAACGTGCGGGTCGGTCCGGCGCCGAGCGTCGCCGCGACCCGCTCGTACCGGTCGCCGCCGACGCGCAGGGCACCCTCGACGCTCGACACGAGGAAGGGCATCGACACGAACACCTGCGCCATCACGACGGCCGTCGTGGTGAACGCGATGCGGAGTCCGTACTCGTCGAGGAACGCGCCGAGCAGGCCGAGCCGCCCGAACGCCGCGAGGAGGGCGAGGCCGCCGACCACCGGCGGGAGCACGAGCGGCAGGAGCACGAGGGCGCGGAGGACCCCGACCCACCGGGCCGTCGAGCGGGAGAACAGGACGGCCAAGGGGTAGCCGAGCACGAACGCGATGCCCGTGGTCGCGGCGGCGGTGCCGAGGGACAGCCCGAGCGCCGTGGTGGACGCGGGCGAGGTGACGAGTGCGACGAACGAACCCCAGTCGACGCGGCCGACCATCGCGAGGACGGGGACGACGACGAACAGGCCGCCGAGGGCCGCGGGGACGGGGAGCCACCACGGGACGGGCA
>NZ_MCIG01000109.1 GCF_001705035.1 Curtobacterium sp. UCD-KPL2560
AGCCCCCACCCCGGACTGGAGGCACGACCTCGCCCGCCTCGCCGGTGCCGACGAGCAGGTGGCCGGTCCGCAGGGCACCCCGCTCGGCATGCAGTTCGAGCTGCGGGACGCGGTAGCCCCCACCCCGGACTGGAGGCACGACCTCGCCCGCCTCGCCGGTGCCGACGAGCAGGTGGCCGGTCCGCAGGGCACCCCGCTCGGCATGCAGTTCGAGCTGCGGGACGCGGTGCCCGCCCGGCTCGCCGCGCGGGCGCGCGAGACCGGCCGGTCGGTGCCGACCCGGTCGCGCAGCGTGCGGCTCGGGGTGCGTCCAGTCACGCGCAGCGGCGCGGGCAACTGGGTGCGCGGGCAGCTCACGTGGGGCACGCTCCCCTACTCGGTCAACCGGCTCGGGCTGGTCCCCGAGCAGCACGCGTGGTTCCTGCAGTTCGCCGCACTGCACCGCGCCGGACAGCTCGCGGGTCTCCCGGGCGAGAGCGACTGGGTGCACCTCGACGACTTCGGCAGTCCCCTGCTCTGGCCGCTCCTGCGTCAGGCACCGGCGCTCGGGATCGCGTTCGTCACCGGCAAGCGCGAGGGCGGCGCGGTGCTCGGGGCCGACGCGCGGGTGCTGCTCGACGCCGTCCGGTCCGGTGTCGGTCTCGTGATCGGTGCCTCGGCGGTCGTCGACGGCCGCCCGGTGCCCGACGGCGCCGCCCGCACGATCGGCGACCACGGCGTGTACGCGTTCCGCGAGAGCCCCGAGTTCTCCGTCACGCTCGCTCCGACACCGGGCCTCGTGCCCGAGGACCAGCGCCGCATGCTCGTCGAGGGCGCGCGCGTGACGGTCCCGAGCGACGAGGTCGACGAGTTCCTGGCCGACTGGTCACCCCGGCTCCGCGGGACGCTCGGGCTCGTCAGCTCCGACGGCTCGCTCGAGCTGCCGGAGCGACAGGCACCCGAACTCGTCCTGACGGCGACGTTCGAACCGGCCCGGGCACCCCGCACCGACGACCGCGTGCACCTGCAGTGGCGCTGGCACGTCGACGGGCGCAAGGACCCCGTGGCGTTGCACGGCCCGCTGCCCGACCTCAGCCGGCTCCGGGCGGCCGACGACCCCGACCCTGACGACGCCCACGACACGGACCCGGCCCACGACCCGGCCGTCCCCGCGACCGACGCCGACGCGCGGACGCAGGACGGGCCTCCCGGCGGGGTCGGCGATGACACGCAAACCGGACCCGACGGGGCCGGGCCAGGCGGCGAGCGGCCAGGCGGCGAGCGGTCAGGCGGCGAGCGGCCAGGCGGCGGCGGGCCGGGCGGCGGCCTGGCCTGGTTCGAGGAGGGCACGATCGACGGCGCCGACGTCGCGGTGTTCGCGACCGAGCTGCTGCCGGCGCTGCCCGGTCTGGGCGTCCGGACCGTCGTGCAGGGCGAGCGCAGCGAGTACGAACGGCTGACCGGACGGCCGCACATCCGCGTCACGACGATGCCGTCCGACAAGCACGACTGGTTCGACCTCGGGATCTTCGTCACCGTGAACGGCAAGCAGGTGCCGTTCACGCCGCTGCTCCGGGCGCTCGCGAAGCGCGACCGGCGGATGAAGCTCGTCGACAACTCGTACCTGTCGCTCGCCGACCCGGCGTTCGACCGGCTCAAGGAGCTCATCGAGGAAGCCCGCGACCTCGACGAGTGGGAGCCCGACCAGCCCCTCACCGTGACCCCGCTGCAGGCCGGCCTGTGGGCGGAGTTCGACCAGCTCGCCGACGAGACCGAGCACGACGGGCGGTGGCAACGCATCGCCGCCGCGCTCCTCGACGCGACCCCGCCCGGTGACGACGTGCCCGTGCCCGACACCGTGCACGCCGAGTTGCGGCCCTACCAGCACGCCGGGTACGCCTGGCTGCGGTTCCTGCGCGAGCACGGCGTCGGCGGTGTCCTCGCCGACGACATGGGGCTCGGCAAGACCCTGCAGGTGCTCGCGATGATCGCCGCCGCACGACGCGACGAGCCGGACGCGCCGCCGTTCCTCGTCGTCGCGCCGACCTCGGTCGTCGGCAACTGGGCGCTCGAGGCCGCGCGGTTCACGCCGTCGCTCCGGGTCACGACCGTCACCGCGACGTCGATCAAGGACCACGCACGAGTGGCGAAGGCGGCGGCCGCGAGCGACGTCGTCGTGACCTCGTACGCACTGCTCCGACTCGACGCCGCCGAGTACCGCGAGCTGCCGTGGTCGGCGCTCGTCCTCGATGAGGCGCAGTTCGTCAAGAACCCGCAGTCGCAGACCCACCGGGCCGCCGTCGACCTGCCCGCTCCGGTGAAGTTCGCGATCACCGGGACGCCGCTCGAGAACGGCCTGACCGACCTGTGGGCACTGTTCCACGTCGTCGCGCCGGGGCTGCTGTCCTCGTGGTCCCGGTTCGGCGACGACTACGTCAAGCCGCTCGCGTCCCCGGACCTCCGCGGCGAGGCACGCCGCGAGCTCACCGCACGGCTCCGGCGGCGGATCCGCCCCCTCATGCTCCGGCGGACCAAGGAGAGCGTCGCCGCCGACCTGCCGCCGAAGCAGGAGCAGGTGGTGCGCGTCACGCTCGACCCGGCGCACCGGGCGCTGTACGAGCGGACGCTGAACCGGGAGCGGCTGAAGGTCCTCGACCTCATCGACGACCTGCCGCGGAACCGGATGATCGTGTTCCGTTCCCTGACGCTGCTGCGGATGCTCGCGCTCTCCCCCGGGCTCGTCCAGGAGTCCGACGAGCCGGTGACCTCGGCCAAGCTCGAACTGCTGCTCGACGAGCTCGAGCAGCTCGCCGCCGAGGGCCGACGCGCCCTGGTGTTCAGTCAGTTCACGACGTTCCTGCGCATGGTCGCCGGAGCCCTCGACGAGCGCGGGATCGGGTACGAGTACCTCGACGGGTCGACCCGGAAGCGCCCCGAGGTCATCGAGCGCTTCCGGTCCGGCACGGCACCCGCGTTCCTCATCTCGCTCAAGGCCGGCGGGTTCGGGCTGACGCTCACCGAGGCCGACACCGTCTTCGTCCTCGACCCGTGGTGGAACCCGGCCGCCGAGTCGCAGGCCGTCGACCGGACCCACCGCATCGGGCAGACCCGGTCGGTGAACGTCCAGCGGTTCATCGCCGAGGACACCATCGAGGAGAAGGTCCTGGCCCTCGCGGCGAAGAAGGCCGAGCTGTTCGCGACGATGATCGACGACGACGCGCTGTTCGCCGACGACCTGAGCGCCGAGGACATCCGCTCCCTGCTCGCCTGACCGGGTCGCGGACCGTCAGCGATCGAGGGCGTCGATGCGCGTGACCTCGTCGGCGGACAGCTCGATGCGGGCGCCCGCGGCGTTCGACCGGATGCGCTCCGGGTTCGACGACTTCGGGATCACGACGAACTCGTGCGCCACGTGCCACGCGACGATCACCTGGGCGCTGTCGACGTCGTGCGCCTCGGCGATCTCGACGAGCGTCGGGTCCTGCAGGTTGCTCGCCTTGAATGGGCTGTAGCCCTCCAGGACGACCCCGCGCTCACGCAGTCCGTCGGCGATCGCACGGTCGAACTCGACCGGGCTCCACTTGATCTGGTTCACGGCGGGGGTGGTCCCGGTCGCCCGGACGAGCTCGTCGATCTGGTCGAGCGAGTAGTTGCTCACGCCGACCGCACGGGTCAGTCCGTCGGTCTGGGCCTGCACGACCTGTTCCCACACGTCCGGGCGGGCTTCGCCGTTCGGCGGCCAGTGCACGAGCCACAGGTCCAGGTGGTCGAGCCCGAGCTGGTCGAGGCTCTCCTCGATGGTCTCGCGCACACGGTCGGCGTTGTCCGGCGGGAGCTTGGTCGTCACGAAGACCTCGTCACGGGCCAGCCCCGAGTCGGCGAGCGCCTTCCCCACGCCGCGCTGGTTGGAGTAGCCCGTCGCGGTGTCGATGTGCCGGTAGCCGGCCTCGAGCGCTGCCCCCACGGCGGCGGGTGCACCGGCGTCGGGGATCTGCCAGGTGCCGAAGCCGAGGAGCGGCATCGACCCACCGGTGACGGGTACGGACGGGTTCGCGGAGTCGGTCATGCCCCGTGTCTACGCCGTGCCACGTCGGTGCCGCACGGCAAGATCGTCCTCGGCCCGATCGGGTCCGCACCACCGCACCACCAGCACCACGGAGCCCCATCCCCCATGACGTCCCGCCGACGCCGCAGTTCCCGCACGACCAGCACCCGTTCCCTGCGCAGCCGCCGCACCCGCATGATGGTCACCTCCCTGATCGTCCTCGTCGCGCTCAGCGCCGGCGGCTGGCTGTTCCACGACACCGGTGCCGGCTCGGCCGCGACCGACGCACCCTCGATCTCGACGGGACCCGACGCGACCGAGCCGAGCCGGGCCTCCCGGCCGACCGTCGAGGCGGCCGCAGGAGCCGCACCGACCGACGGCGCCGATCCGTCCGCCGCCGCGATGGCGCGCACCCAGCTGGCGGCCCTCCCCGTCAAGGGCAAGGCCCCCGCGACCGGCTACGACCGCGTGGCGCAGTTCGGCACCGCCTGGCTCGACGTCGACCACAACGGCTGCGACACCCGCAACGACGTGCTCGCCCGCGACCTCGTCGACGTCGAGCGCCGGGGGCCGTGCACGGTCCTCCGCGGTGAGCTCACCTCGCCCTACACCGGCCAGCACGTCGACTTCGTCCGGGGGAACACGACGTCGACGCTCGTGCAGATCGACCACGTCGTCGCGCTCGAGAACGCCTGGCGGACCGGCGCGCAGCAGCTCAGCCTGCAGGAACGCGAGGCCCTGGCGAACGACCCGGCCAACCTGTTCGCGGTCGACGGGCACTCGAACGCGCAGAAGCGGTCCGGGGACGCGGCGACCTGGCTGCCGGCCGCGACCGGCTTCCGCTGCACCTACGTCGAGCACCAGGTCGCCGTCAAGACGACGTACCGCCTGTGGGTGACGCCGGCGGAGCGGGACGCGATGGCGCGGGTCCTCGACCGCTGCACGGGCCAGCCGCCCGGTTGAGTGCTGCCGCCGCCCGCGGCCGGGTACCGGGACGGTTCCCCCCGGCGGCCGGCGCGCGTCCGTCCGCGAGCACTGCCGGACTGGAGGCGCGACACACCTCCGCCCCGTGTGGCACGCTGCGAGCATGGCCGCGTTGTTGACGATCCCCCAGGCGTTCGCGCTCATGCAGATCGCACCGGACGGGCGTGCCCGCGCGACCGTCACGCGGACCGAGCTCGGCACCGCGGGCGGCGTGCTCGCCGACCTCGCCCTGCGGGGTGCGATCACGCTGTCCGGTGACCAGGTCGTCCTCGCGAGCGGGGTGCCGACGGCCGACCAGGTCCTCGACACCGCGCTGGCGTCGATCGCCGGCTCGCCGCCGAAGCCGGCGAAGTGGTGGGTGCGGCACCTCGGCAAGCGCCCGCTGCACGACGCGGTCGTGGCCCAGCTCGTCAAGCGCGGCATCCTCGCCGAAGAGGAGCACCGGACGCTCTTGGTGTTCACGACGACCCGACACCCGGAGCGTGATGCACTGCCGGAGGCGCAGGTCCGACAGGCCGTCGGTGACGTCCTGTCCGGACGGGCGGCTCCGTCGCCCTACGTCGCGGCCGTCGTCGGACTGCTCGACGCCACCGACACGCTCCGCGCCGAGTTCGGCCGGGTCGACGAGCACGTCGTCCGTTCGGTCGTGCAGGGCGATGCGATCGCCTCCGCGGTCCGCCGGGTCCTCGCCGACATCAACTCCTCGGCGGCGATGACGGCCGGGGTCATCGCGGCGAGCACGGCGGCGACGACCTCGGGGAGCACCTGAGTCCGGTCGGGGTCTGCTCGCGGGCGTGACAGCATGTCGGGATGAGCAAGAACGAGACGGACGGGTCGGCCTTCGGTCGGGGCGTCGACAAGGCCCCGCCCACCGCCGCCGGCGAGCTCCGGCGTCGGATGGCGACCTCGCCCGCGGGGTTCCTCCGGAGTGCGGCGTGGGTGCCGTGGAAGCCCGAGGGCACCCCGGACGGCGGGAGCATCGCGCACGTCATCATCCGCGACCTGCCGTTCGTGCCGGTCTTCACCGACCCCGCTGAACTCGCAGCCGGCCTGCCGGGGACCGAGGGCCGCCCGGTACCCATGTCCGAGCTCGTGACCGCGCTCCCCGAGGAGTTCGGCATCGTCGTCGACCCGACGGGAGCGGAGGCAGCGAACTTCCTGCACGCCGACGTCCTCGCGAACATGCGTGCGCAGCTGCGCGGGCCGGTCCCGGACGACGAGGCCTCCGCGGAGGGCTGAGCCACTCGCCGATCGTTCCCGTCGAGCAGCGGTTCCGTCCGAGCGGTGACGCTCCCGGTGCACGATCGCCGGGAACCGTGCACCAAGATCGTCAGCATTCAGCAGAGGGTGCCCACGCAGAAGAAGATGCTGCGGAACGCGAGACCGCCGAGCACGAGCGCTCAGCCGGCGAGCGCCAGGGACGCCTGTGCCCACCAGTAGCCGAGCAGCGCGCCGGCGGGGACCGCGAGCACCGCGAGCGCTCGGGCCTTCCGCAGGAGTCGTCGACGGTCAGCCGCGACGACGCGCTCCCGCTCGAGCCGTTCGAAGCGTTGCACGTGCCGCAGCGTGTCGTGGAGGACGACAGCCTCGACGTGCCACGTCCTGCGTTCCTCGGCGACCATCGACAGGAAGCGGACCGTTTCGTCCGAGAAGACCCTCGGGAGCCCGCGCAGCCACGGTCCGAGGCCTTCGGGCGGAAGGGTCGCCACGGCAGGGGTCGTCCGTCCGAACCGGAGTCGACGAGCGACGACGGCGAGCACCGGCTGCACGGAGACCTGCTGCCCCGCGGCGGCTGACAACAGCGTCGTCGCTCGTTCCCCCTCGACGAGCGCGCGGTGCGCGTGCGGGGTCCGCTGACCGTTCACCATCAGGGTCCGGCCACCGGCCCAGACGTCGTGACCGGAGTGGTTCTTGGTGTTGATCGAGAAGACGCCGGTCGGGCCGATCACGACGTGGTCGATGTCGGTGGCACCGCGTCCGACGGGTACCGCGTGCAGGACGGTGAAGTCGGGTCCGAGTGCTTCGAGTTGCCGGGCGACGTACCGCTCGCCGAGGGCTCCCTTGAACCAGGAACGGGCCTCGGGTACGAGCGGGTCGCGACCCCAGAAGCGCTGTTGTCGCGTCCGGGAAGGTGCCGCAGCCTGGATCGCGAGGCACTCCTGCATCACGGCGTAGCCGGGCTTCCGCGCGCGGAGGGTCGGGTGCGCGCCGCTCCGCGCAGTCGTCCCGGACACCGGCGGACTGCTCGTCGTCTTCCCCACGGACCCAGCCTCCCGCAGGGCTCGATCGTGAGGACAGCCCACGTTCGGGTGGTGCCGCTGTGCGCCGTGTCGATCACCGCGGCGTGTGACCTTCTCGGTGCACGATCGCCGGGGATCATGCACCGAGAACGTCACCGATCGGTGGCGGTCGGCCCTGCGG
>NZ_MCIG01000110.1 GCF_001705035.1 Curtobacterium sp. UCD-KPL2560
AGGTCGACGTACTCGCGCCCCTACGCCCCGGCCCCGCCGTCCACCGGGATGCTCGCCCCGGTCACCATCGACGCGCGGTCGCTGAGCAGCCAGGCGGCGACCTCCGCGACCTCCTCCGGCCGCGCCATCCTGCCGAGGGGTACCGACGCGTTGATCTGCTCGGTGATCCCCGGCGTCGCGGCCTCCCACTCCTCGATCATCTCGGTCTCGGTGCCGCCCGGGGTGATGCCGTTCACCCGGATGCCCTCGGGTGCCCAGGTCACCGCGGCCGTCTCGGTGATGCTGTTGAGCGCGCGCTTCATGGCGCCGTAGGCGGGGAGGGCCGGGTTCGCGCGGCGGCTCCCGATGCTCGAGGTGTTGACGATCGCCCCGCCGCCGGACCGCCGCATCAGAGCTGCCTCGGCGTTCATGGCGACCCAGTGCCCGCGGAAGTTGACGGCGAACTGC
Organism: Curtobacterium sp. UCD-KPL2560; assembly: GCF_001705035.1. GTDB lineage: Bacteria > Actinomycetota > Actinomycetes > Actinomycetales > Microbacteriaceae > Curtobacterium. The sequence goes on from NZ_MCIG01000110.1 coordinate 448, forward strand.
GTCTCGACGTCCTCGTCGCTCGTCGTGTCGAGCGGCCCCGGCTGCTGGATCGCCGCACCGTTGTTGAAGGCGCCGTCGAGTCGACCGTGCAGGGCGTCGACCCGGGCCACGGCGGCGCGGATGCTGGCGGGGTCGGCGAGGTCGAGGGCGACGGCGTCCGCGGTGCCACCGGTACTGCGGACCTCGGCGACGAGGGCCTCCAGGGCGTCGGTGCTCCGGGCGGCGAGCACGACCGCGGCACCCTCGCGGGCGAAGAGTCGTGCGGCTGCGGCACCGATGCCACGGCTGGCTCCGGTGATGAGGACGACCTTGCCGGAGAGCAGGTCGGGCGTTCGGGTGGGGGAGGTGGTGTCGGTCATGGCCCCAGCGTCGGTCCGGCGCGAGGACCCGATCCAGGTACAGCCGGTACCAGGACGCCGTCGGTCCGGCGGGGGAGGATCGGGGCATGGACAAGCAGGAACTCGCCGCGTTCCTCCGGTCGCGTCGAGAGCGGTTGCGCCCCGAGGACGTCGGGTTGCCGTCCGGCACGCGCCGGCGGACGCCGGGCCTGCGCCGTGAGGAGGTGGCGGTCCTCGCCCACATCTCGACGGAGTACTACGTGCGGCTCGAACAGAGCCGCGCGCCGCGGCCGTCGGCGGAGGTCCTGGCCGGCATCGCGGGCACGCTGCGACTCACGGACGCCGAGTCCGACCACCTGTTCCTGCTGGCCGGGACGGCTCGCCCGCGCACCGGGTCGCTCCGGCGCGCGGTCCGCCCGAGCATCCTGGCGGTCATCGAGCGGCTGCCGCAGACCGCGGCGATCGTGCTGGCCGCGGACTTCGAGGTCCTCGCGTGGAACCCGCTGGCGGCGGCGCTCATGGAGGACTTCGCGCTCCGGGACCGCGCGGGTCGCAACCTCGCCCGCCTGGCGTTCCCCGTCGGCGGTGCCGACCACCCCACGGAGCCGCCCTACGGCATCTCGGACGCCGCGGAGTTCCGGCACCACGTCGTGATGCGGCTGCGGACCACGCTCGCGGAACACCCCGCTGACGACGATGTCGTCGCGCTCATCGACGACCTCCAGGCCGGGAACGCCGAGTTCGCGCGGTTGTGGCACCGGCACGACGTCCAGCCGGCGCCGATGCTCACGAAGACCTTCCACCACCCGGCGGTCGGCGCGGTGACGGTCGACTGCGACACCTTGGCGCTCACCGACGCCGACCAGTTCCTGGTGCTCTACACCGCGGCACCGGGATCACCGGACGCCGACGCGCTGGCCCTGCTCGGGATGGTCGGTCCCCGGGTCAGGAGCTAGCAGGCGTCGGCCCGGACCCCGGACACGGGCCCGGGCCGACGCTCCCTCGGTGCGGTCCGGCGTCAGTCGGCGTCGACGACCACCGCGGTGATCACCGGCGTCCGGCGGTGCCGGCGGAGGAACCACCGCTCCAGACCGGTCGCGATGGCCTGCTCCGCGGCGGCGCCGTCGATGTGTCCGCGACCGGTCGCCTCGGTGATCGCCTTCTCGGCGACCTGCTCGGCGTGCTGCATCCAGCCCTCCGCCTCGACGAAGCCCTTCGGCAGGAACTCGACCGGGTCGACGAGCTTCTGCGTGCCCTCGTCGAAGATGCCGAGCACCGTGATGTGCCCTTCCTCGGCGAGGGAGAGCCGGTCCTTCAGGGCGGACTCGGTCGCGACGCCGATGGTGGTCCCGTCGACGAACACGTACGGCGCGGGGATGCGGCCGACGACGCGGGCACGGCCGCGGTCGAGGTCGACGACGACGCCGTCCTCGACGACGAGGACGCGGTCCTCGGGTACGCCCGTGCGGACGGCGAGCTCGGCGTTCGCGACGAGGTGCCGCCACTCGCCGTGCACCGGCAGCACGTTCTTCGGCTTCACGAGGTTGTAGCAGTAGACGAGCTCGCCGGCGCTGGCGTGGCCCGAGACGTGCACCTTCGCGTTGCCCTTGTGCACGACCGTGGCACCCCAGCGGATGAGCCCGTTGATGACGCCGTAGATCGCGTTCTCGTTGCCGGGGATCAGCGAGCTGGCGAGGAGGATCGTGTCGCCCTCGCCGACGGTGATGAGGTGCTCGCGACGGGCCATCCGCGACAGGGCGGCCATCGGCTCGCCCTGCGAACCGGTGCAGATGAGCACGCTCTTGTTGTCCGGCAGCTTGCCGAGACGCTTCAGGTCGACGACGAGACCGTCCGGGATGTGCAGGTAGCCGAGGTCGGCCGCGATCTGCATGTTGCGGACCATGGACCGACCGACGAACGCGACCTTGCGCCCGTGGCGCTGCGCGGCGTCGAGGACCTGCTGGATGCGGTGCACGTGGCTCGCGAAGCTCGACACGACGATGCGCTTCGGTGCCTCGCGGAACACGCGGTCGATCGCCGGTGCGATGTCCTGCTCGGCGGTCGTGAAGCCGGGGACCTCGGCGTTGGTCGAGTCGACCAGGAACAGGTCGACGCCCTCGTCGCCGAGCCGCGCGAACCCGTTGAGGTCGGTCAGGCGCTGGTCGAGCGGGAACTGGTCCATCTTGAAGTCGCCGGTGTGCAGCACGGTGCCCGCGCTGGTGCGGATGGCGACGGCGAGACCGTCCGGGATCGAGTGGTTCACGGCGACGAACTCGAGGTCGAACGGGCCGGCGCTGTGCCGGTCGCCCGCGGCGACCTCGTGGGTGCGCGGCGTGATGCCGTGCTCCTGGAGCTTCGCGGTGATGAACGCGAGCGTGAGCTTCGAGCCGATGACGGGGATGTCGGGGCGTTCCTTGAGCAGGTACGGGACGCCACCGATGTGGTCCTCGTGCCCGTGCGTGAGGACGATGCCCTCGACCTCGTCGAGACGGTCCCGCACGGCGGTGAAGTCCGGGAGGATCACGTCGATGCCCGGCTGGCTCTCCTCGGGGAAGAGCACACCGCAGTCCACGACGAGCAGCTTCCCGCGGTGCTCGAAGAGGGTCATGTTGCGCCCGACGTCACCGAGGCCGCCGAGCGGCGTGACGCGCAGGGCGCCGCGCTTCAGGGGCGGGGGAGTCTTCAGGTCGAGCGCGTGCTTGGGGGCTGGCATGGTGAGCGGGACTGCCTTTCGTCGGTGAGTCTGCACGGACTCGCGTTCCAGCGTAGACGGCCCGGCGACCGGCTCCCGCGACGCGCTCGACTCGACGAGCCGTGGTGTCGCGCCGATCGCCGGTGCGCGCCGCCGCCCCGTGGCCTGAGAGGAGCCTCATCGTCCGCGCGTCGGCGTCGAACTACGCTGCTGGCCAGACGATCGTCTGACCAGCGTGTGGGGGAGCTCGACGTGCCCGTGAGCGACCTCGCCGGCGCGCTGGACGGCGGTCGGACCGGAGCCGCAGAGTCCGACCACGAAGGAGCCCTCCCATGTCCGTCTCGCGCCGTGGTGCCCTCGCGTTCTTCGGGGCCGTCCCGATCCTGGGTGCCGTCCTCGCCGATCCGGCCCGGGCGGCAGCGGAACCGAGCGGTTCCCCGTCGCCCACCGGTGGCACCGCCGACGGTGCTCCCGGAGACGTCGCAGCCGTGCAGCGGTGGTTGAACGCGACGTTCGGGCAGCTCCAGGGGTGGCAGCACGTCGACGAGGACGGTGTCGCCGGAGCGGGGACCCGCACCGGCGTCCTGCAGGGAGCGCAGTCGCTGCTGGGCATCACGCCGCTCGTCCCGGCGTACGGCCCGGAGACGAGGCAGCGCCTCCGGGACCACGGTCCGGTCCGGCTCGACGGTGATCAGGACGCCGCCGCCTGGTGCAGCCTCGTCCAGGCCGGGCTGATCTGCGCCGGTGGAGCCGGGGCGCGCGTCACGGGGGACTGGGACGACGCCTCCCGTCGAGCCCTCGACGCCTACCGAGCGGACCTCGGGGCCCCGACGGCCGACCCGACCCGCGGTGCCGAGGTGTCCCCGGCGTTGTTCGCCGCACTGTTCACGGTCGGGGCCGCCACGCTCGTGCCCGGTGGGTCGACCGAGGTCCGTGCGGTGCAGCAGTACCTGAACCGCACCGCGGCCGAGGTGCCTGGCGGTGCCTACTGCGGGACGGGTGGTGTGGCCGACGTCCCGACGGGTGGCGCGGTCGTCCGCGCGCTCCAGTCCGCGATCGGCGTGCAGGACGTGGACGGCGTCTGGGGACCGGCGACCGCCGCCGCCCTCCGCGCCGCGACGCAGGCCACGGTCCGCCCGGGTGACACGGGCAGCTGGGCGCAGCTCGCCGCCGGCCTGCTGGTCCTGAACGGCGTCCACGTCCCGTTCGACGCCGCGTGGTCGGCCGTGGACGTCGAGTCGATGCGGCAGTTCCAGGCCTTCCAGGCGTTCGAGCCCGCTGCGCAGACCGGCGTCTGCGACCCCGCCAGCTGGGCCGCGCTCGCGGTCAGCTGCGGCGACGCCGACCGACCGGTCACCGGTGCCGACACCGCGACCCGCCTCACCGCCGACCAGGCCGCCGCGATCCGAGCGTCCGGCGTCTCCCTCGTGGGGCGCTACCTGACGGACGAACAGGTGCCCGGTGCGCTCGACAAGGCCCTCACGCCGAGCGAACTCGACGTGCTCGCGTCGGCGTGCCTCCGGCTCTGGCCCATCTTCGAGGAGGGCGGGTACGAGGCATCGTGGTTCAGCCGCGACCAGGGGGTCCGCGACGCGGAACGCGCGCACGACGCCGCTCGCGCCCTCGGCATCCCGAAGCAGACCACGATCTCGTTCGCCGTGGACTACGACGCCACCGCGGACGACGTCGCCGACCGGGTGCTGCCCTACTTCCGTGGCGTTGCAGCGGGGCTGCGCGCCCGTGGAGACGAGTACCACCCGGGGGTCTACGGATCGCGCCGGACCTGCGCAGCGGTCGCGCACGCGGGCCTCGCGCACCACTCCTTCGTCGCCGGGATGTCCACGGGCTGGGAGGGCAACGTGCTCCGACCGCTCCCGGACGACTGGGCGTTCAACCAGATCCAGACGCGCACCGTCGGCCAGGGTGCCGGTCGCGTCGAGATCGACGCCGTGGTGGTCTCCGGCCGCGATCTGGGCGTGCAGCTGCACTGAGGTCGGCGGCGGCGCGGCCCCGGCCCGCCGCCGCGGTCGGCGGCAGCGCGCACACCGGCAGGACCGGCGGTCGGACCGCTACAACAGGCGGACGGGAGGCGCGGCGCGGTCCCGCCACGCGCCTTCGGTCGCGACCCACCGCCGGACTGGAGGCGCGGTGCGTCCCCGCCACGGTCCTCCCGTCCGCCACCGGGCGCAGCCCGGCGATCGCCGCTACGGCTTCTCGTCCACCAGGGCGACGAAGCGGCTGCCGATGCCCTCGACCTCGCGTCGGACGAAGCCGGCGGTCGGCTCCGGCGCCTGGTACGGGGCGTGGTAGTCGCACATCAGGTGGTCCCAGTCCGGCCACCACTTCTTCGGCCGCGCGGTCTCGGTGTAGCCGCAGACGACGCAGGCCAGCTCGACCCAGACCTTCTTCGTGCCGGTGCGGTTCGCACGGGACTGCACGAGCCAGGCGGGCGGGTCCTGCTCGATCGCGGCGAGGTCGTCCTCGCTGAGGCGCGACGGGATCCCGTGGTGCGCCGCCATCTCGAGGGGGATGTCGAGGCGCACGGCGGCCTCACGTCGGGAGAGCATCCGTCCAGGGTAGGTGCTGGCTCGTCCCGCCACCGCACCGCGGGGGGCTCAGACGCTGAGTGAGGCCCAGGCGAGCAACACGATGAGGATCCCGACCCCGACGAGCGCCGCAGCCACCGTCCCGAGCGCCATCCCCGCGTCCGACGCCGGAGACCTGCATCCGGGCGACGGTCACCACGAGGACGACGAACATCGCCAGCGGCCCGGAGATCGCGAGCAGCCCGAGTGGCCATACCACGGATCGTGGTCGCGCCTTCCCGGTCTGTCCCGTTCCGGCCTGCGCCCGTGTTGTCCCTGCTGTGGCTGCGGTCGCCCCCGTCGTGTCCGTCGCGTCGTCCATGTCCTGCCCCCCAGGTCGTCGTCGCTCCAGTCTGCCCGCTCGCAGCGCCCGACGGACTCGTCGTCGAGCCGTCGATGGACCTGCCTGAGCGTTGTCGACATCGAGCGCGGCCACCGCGGCACTGTGACGTTCTGCCGCGACGAACGCGGCCGTGAGCACCGCGTCCGCGGGCGCGACCCGGTCGGGGTTGGGCCGCCGTCCGGAGCTGCCTCGTTGCGCCATGCGCGAAGATGGTGCCCGTTCTGATCGCCGTCCGCGCGATCGTTTCCGTCTTCGCTGAGGCGCCCGGGGGGCGTGGAGCGGTTCGACGGCGGGTCGCGTGGGCAGGGCTCACCAGGGCGACCCGAATGCCGCGACCCTCGCGGTCGCCGCCGGTGCCGAATGGGCCCGCGACGGCCCGGCCCGGCCTTCCATGCTCAAGGGCCCGATGAGACCGGTCTCCGAGCTCGATGACTGACCCATGATGCGGCTGCGGAGCGCCCTGTCAGGAAGGCGCAAAGCTCACGCTCGGTGACACACGCGGAGCGGATAGTTCTCGCCAACGTCCGCGCTGTGCGGACCTTCACCTCCTCGATGTACCCCGAAAGACGTATCAGGCGCACACGAACCCTCCGTTCCGGTCCACAAGTCGCCTGTCAGTCGGAACATGCGCTGTACCCCGAGGGCAGATGGGGCCCCGAACGGGGGCCACGGGCGAAGAATTTCCTGTGACCCGCTTTCCCTACGCTCAGGCCCGTGCTCTCCAGGGGAGGGCGGAGCGTTCTCGGGTTCGTCCCGTTGCAGTAGTAGGGGAGTCCCATGTCGGGGCGTTCTTCGCGAGCCGGTGTGCTCGCTGGGGTCATCACGTCGAGTGCCTTGGTCGCTGGGCTGCTGGTGGGCGTGCCGGCGCATGCCGATCCGGTCACGGCGACGTCGCCGACGGATCTGCCGGCGCTGCCGTCGTCGCAGGGTGACGACCTCCACGCGGGCT
>NZ_MCIG01000012.1 GCF_001705035.1 Curtobacterium sp. UCD-KPL2560
CGGTCGGGCGAGCGCGGCGGGGCCGGGTCGCGGGGCGACCGTGCTGGGCTCGGGGCGGTCAGGCGACCGCGGTGGCGGCGTCGGCGATGAAAGCGACGACCTCGTCGGGGTGCGACAGCATGACGAGGTGCGGGGCGTCGAGCTCGACGACCGAGCGGAAGCCGCCGCGCTCGTAGCCGAACCGCTCGACGGCCGGGTTGATGGTGTGGTCGGCGGCCGAGACGATGCCCCACGCGGGCTTCGTCCGCCAGGCGGCGACGGGGGCCTCCTCGCCGAAGGCCAGGGCCGCGAGGGGGCGCTGCGAGACGGCGAGGACCTCGGTGGTCCGGCGGTCGACCCCGGCGGCGAAGACCTCGGGGAACGCGGTGACGTCGACGGAGACGTCCGTGCCGTCCTCGGCGCCGGGCACCGGGAAGGGCGTGTAGACGAGGTTCGCCGCGAGGTCGGAGTCCGGGAAGCCGCCCTGCAGCGCGCCGAGGCTCTCGCCCTCGTCGAGCGCGTAGCCGGCGAGGTACACGAGCCCCACGACGTTCTCGGCGGCGCCGGCGACGGTGATGACCGCGCCGCCGTACGAGTGGCCGACGAGCAGGACGGGGCCGTCGATCTGCTCGACGACCGAGCGGACGTACGCGGCGTCGCCGAGCAGGCTGCGGTTCGGCACCGCGGGCACGCGGACGGTGTGGCCCTGGTCGAGCAGGGCGCGGGTGACCGGGGCGTAGCTCGCGGAGTCCGCGAACGCTCCGTGGACGAGCACGATGGTGGGTGTCGACATCGACGTTCCTCTCTGTCGTGGTGCTGGTGCTGGTGCTGGTGCTGGTGTCGGGTGGAGACCCGGCTGCTCCCGCCGGTGCGTCGACCCGCGGACGTCCCGAACGCTAGGGAGCGACCGGGGCGCCCGTCGTGGCCCCGCTGCGGTCACCCTCGCCGCAGCCGCGCGGACACGGGGGAGGCGGCGCGGATCTAGGTACCCCGCGCCCCGGATCTAGGTCGTCGACGGCTTGGGTCGCTCGTCGCCGCTGCCCTACCGTCGAGACCGGGAGGGAGGCCGCACCGTGGACGACGAGACCGTGCAGCTCGGGGCGGACGAGACCGTGCAGCTCGGGGCGTACCTGCGGGCGCACCGCGACCGCCTCCGACCCGACCAGGCCGGCCTGCCCGTGACCCGGGGGCGCAGGGTCCTCGGGCTCCGCCGCCAGGAGGTCGCCGAGCTCGCCGGGATCAGCGCCGACTACTACCTGCGCCTCGAGCAGGGCAAGGACCGCCGCCCCTCCGTGCAGGTGCTGTCCGCCCTGGCCCGCACCTTCCACCTCGACCCCGACGGTCGCGACCACCTGTTCCGGCTCGCCGGGCAGCACGGTCCGAGGTCGAGCGCACCGTCCGCCGACCTCGAGGGCCTGGTCGCGATGGTGTCCGCCTGGTCGGGTGTCCCGGCGGTCGTGGTCGACCGGCACCAGGACCTCGTGGTCGTGAACGCGCTCGGGCGGTGGTTCGTCCCGTCCGGCAGCGATGTCGGCGACAACCTGCTCGAGGCGCTCGTCGACCAGGTCGCGCACACGACCGACCCCCGCCTGCTGCGGGAGCGCGAGATCGCGGTCGCCGACGCGACGGCCGCCCTCCGGTTCCACGGCGACCCGGCCTCGCCGCGCCTGGCGGCGCTCGTCCGCGGGCTGTCCGCGCGGTCCGCGGTCGTCCGCCGGGTGTGGGACAGCCAGGAGGCCCGTCCCCGGCGGGCGGGCACGGTCACCGTGGACGTCGGGACGGCCCGCACCGACGGGGCGGCCGACGGGGGCGCGGTCACCGGGAGCACGGCCACCGCGGTGACGTTCCGCTCGCAGACCCTCGAGGTGCACGGGGGTGCCGCGTTCCTCACCACCTTCTACGGGACGCCGGGGAGCCCCGCGGCCGCAGCACTCGCCGCCGTCGACGCGACGGCCCGCCCGGGTCGTCGTGCCGAGGTGTCCGATCCGCGCGTCGGTGCCACACTGGGCGTGTGAAGGAGCGTGCCGCCGTCGTCGGCCGGGACGGGGAGCTCCGGCGTCTCCGTGGTCTGGTCGACGAGATCGCCACCCGGGGTTCGGCCGTCGTCGTCGACGGTGACGCCGGCGTGGGCAAGTCCACCCTCGTCGACGCGGTCGCCGCGTACGCGCAGGACCGCGGCGTCCGGGTGCTGCGCACCGCGGGCTCGTTGTCCGAGTCGGGCGCGCAGTACGCCGCCCTGCAGCTCCTGCTCCACCCGCTGCGCGACGCGGTCGACGCCCTGCCGGGACCGCAGCGGGACGCCCTCGACGCCGCCTTCGGCCGGTCCGACGCCGCGGCACCGACACCGCTGATGGCCGGGCTCGCGGCCCTCACGCTCGTCACCGACGCCTCCGCCGAACGGCCCGTGCTGCTCGTCGTCGAGGACCTGCACTGGGTCGACCCCGAGTCGCAGTGGGCGCTCCGCATGCTCGCCCGGCGCATCGGTCAGGACCCGGTCGTCGTCCTCGTGACCACCCGCCTGCCGCCCGACGGCGACCAGACCGACCTCGACCGCGTGCACCTCGGACCGCTCGACGGCCACGACGCCGAGGCGCTGCTCGACGCGCTCGACCGACCGCCGGTGGGCGCCGCACGACGGGCCCTGCTCGACCTCGCCCAGGGCAACCCGCTGGCCCTCGTCGAGCTGAGCGGGCGGGACGGCACCGCGGGCGAGGACGGCGCCGTGACCCGGCGCCTCGAGTCCGCCTTCGCCGAGCGGTTCGGCGAGCTCGACCAGCCCGCCCGGTTGGCCGTGCTCGCGGTCGCGCTCGGCGGCACCGCCACCGCCGAGGACGCCGGACGCGCCGTGCACGCCGCGCTCGGCCGGTACCCCGACCCCTCGTGGATCGACCGGGCGGTGGCCGCGTCGCTCCTCGTCTGGTCGGACCGCGGGGGCCTGCGCTTCCGGCACCCGCTCGTGCAGACCGCCGTGACGAACATCAGCCGTCCGTCCGAACGTGCCGCCGTGCTCCGTGCCCTCGTGACCGAGCACGCCGACGACCCGGACCGGACGCTGTGGTGGCGCGCCGAACTCGCGACCGGCCCGGACCCGGCGCTCGCCGACGAGCTCGCCGCGCACGCAGCCGACGCCCTGACGACACGCGACCTCGTCACCGCCGCGCGGGCGACCGAGCGCGCGGCCGAGCTCACCCCGGCCGGCGGCGGTCGGGTCGCACGACTGCTCGACGCGGCGGACTGCGCCGGGCTGGCCGGACGCGTGACCGACGCGGCGCTGCTCCTGCAGCGCGCCGTCACCGAGACGACCGACCCCGTGCTGCTCGCCCGCGCCGCGTGGATCCGCGAGACGCTGCCGACCGGACACACGGCGCTGGCCCGGGGCGACCTCGGTCCGGCGCTCGCCGCGGTCGGCGACCTGCAGCGGCACGGCGCGGTGGACCTCGCCACGGGTGCGCTGCTGCACCTCGCGGCGATCGCCTGGGACCACAACCGCCAGGCGTTCCCGGACGCCCCCATGCTCACCGCGGTCCGCGCGCTCCCGCTCCCCGAGGACGACCCCCGCGCCGTCGTGCTCGCCGCGGTCACCGAGCCGATCGCCCGCGGCGACGAGGTGGTCGCCCGCGTCCTCGCGCTCGACCCGAGCGTCACCGACGACCCCGAGCAGGCCTGGTGGCTCGGCTACGCACTGAACGTCGCGGGCGAGATCGAGGGTGCCCGGGAACGCCTCGACCACGCCGTCGCCGGACTCCGGGCGCTCGGCGACATCCGGGTGCTCCCGCAGGCGCTCCTCGGCGCCTCGATGAGCAACTACCAGGCCGGCCGGACCGTGCGCGCGCGGGAGCTGGCCGAGGAGGCCGTCGTGCTCGGCCGCGACCTCGGCGACGCGGGCTACACGACCGCGGCCCGCTCCTGCGTCGCCTGGTTCGCCGCGATCGACGGCGTCCCACCGGACCGCGACGCGATCGCCGGCGGCTCGGAGGAGGGCGCGCACGTCCTACAGTCGAGCGTGATGCGCGCCAACCTTGCCGGTGCGACGGCCGTGAGCGCGCTGCTCGACCGGCGTCCGCGCGACGCCCGCGAGGCACTGCGGCACCTGCTCGACCCGGACGCCGACGGCCACAACCCGACCTTCGCGGTGCTCACCACGCAGGACTTCGTCGACGCCGCGCTCGCCACCGACGCCCGTGACCTGGTCGAACGGCACCGCGATCGGCTGGCCGCCCTGCACGAGCGGTGGCACGGACCGATCCTCGTGACTGCCCTGCGCTACACCGAGTCCGCGCTGGCCCTCGAGCGGGACCCCGACGCGGCCGTCCGGCGACTCCTCGCCGAGCCCCTGCCGATGCCGTACGTGCAGGGCCGGGCGCTGCTGCTCGCCGGCGACCACCTCCGCCGGTCCGGTCGCGGTGCGGACGCCCGTCCGGTGCTGCACGCGGCGCTGTCGGTCCTGGAGCACACCGCCGCGGACGCGTGGGCACGACGCACGCGCGAGGTCCTCCGGGCGACCGGGGAACGCCTGCCCGAGGCGCCGCCGTCCGGTGTCCCGGTGCTCACCCCGCAGGAGCTGCGGATCTGCACGCTCGCGGCGACCGGGCTGACGAACCGGGCGATCGCGCAGCAGATGTTCCTGTCGCCGCGCACCGTCGGGGCGCACCTGTACGCGGCGTACCGGAAGCTCGGGATCGGGGGGCGCGCGCAGCTCGCGGCGGTCCTCCGGCCCGACGGTCAGGACGGGGCGGTCGGACAGGACGGGTCGGCCGGACAGGACGGGTCGGCCGGACAGGACGGGGCGGCCGGTTCCGTCGGGCCGGCCGGGTCGGCCCGCGACGTCGCGGAGCCGGGCCGGTCCTGACCGGCCGCGCCGCGACCGGTGTCCGGACCACGTGCCGGACGGGAGGCGCGGTGCCGGCCAGACCCGCGCCTCCCGTCCGCGGGACGTGCCGGACGTGGTGCGGCCCGGCGTCGCGCCGCACCCACGGCCGTCGGCCGAGCGCGATCGACGGGTGCGGACCCGTGTCGCGTCCGCACCCGTCCTGTGTCGCGTGCCGTCAGCCCCAGGCTGCCGGGGTGGGGGCGTCCGCGGGAGCGTTCAGCTGCGCGATCAGGCCGGCGAAGTCCTCCAGGTGCCAGGTCGTGACGATCTTCCCGTCGCGCACCTGGTGGACGTCCATGGTGCGCATCTCGATGCGCTTGCCGGTGGGCTGGTGTCCCATGAAGACGCCCTGGTGGGTGCCGGACACGGTGTTCCGGACGGCGACCCTGTCGCCCTGGACGACGAAGTCCTGGTGCTCGACCGCGTAGTCGGGCATCGCCTGCCGGAACTGCGCGATCTGCCCCTTCATGCCCGCCGGCCCCTGTTCCTGGCCCGGTGCGAGCGGCAGGTCGGTCCAGTCCTCGGCGAGGACCTCGTCGTAGGCGCTGGTGTCGCCGGTGCGGAACGGTTCGTAGAACGCGCGGACGACGTCCTCGGTGGTGGTGTCGTCGGTGTCGTGTGTGGTGCTCATCAGGGTGACCTCTCGGAGTCGGTGGTGCGGAAGGAGTCGACGGGGCGCAGCGAGGGAGCCGGGCGCGCGGCCGGGTTGCGTGCTCAGGCGAGCGCGAGGACGAGGACGGCGACGATGAGGGCGACTGTGACCACGGGTGATGCCTTTCGAGGTTAGATAACAACGTTCTTCTTCGAGCGTACTGCTCGGGGGAACGCCTGTCTAGTGCTGTTACCTAACGCCTCTTGCTACGGTGCTCGCATGGCACCTCGACCCGCTCCCGACCTCGACCTCCGACGCGACCAGATCGTCCGGGCCGCTCGTGCCGTCGCCGAGGGCGAAGGGTGGGAGGCCGTGACGATGCGACGGCTCGCGAGTGCGCTGGGGGCGACGCAGCCGGTGGTCTACTCGGCGTTCCCCGGGGGGCGACAGGCGGTGATCGACGCGGTCGCACTCCGGGGCTTCGAGGCGATCGCAGCAGGGCTCGAGGCGGTCCCCGCCGAGCCGCTCCCGCGGATGCAGGCGTACCTGGCGTTCGCGGCCGACCAGCCGCGTGTCTACGAAGCGATGTTCTCGATGCCGTCGGGCCTGGAGTTCGGCACCGGTGCCGGGGCCGGGCCGTTGCAGCGCGCGTTCGCCGCGATCGAGGCAGCGTTCCCCGGATGCGACGGGACGGCAGCCGAGGTCGCTTGGGCCGCGGTCCACGGGCTGGCGACCCTCGAGAACGGCGGGCGCCTCCCGGCCGTCCGGTCAGGCGCGCGCCTGGCGTACCTGCACCGCGCCCTGACCACGGACTGACCCTGCCCCGTCAGTCCCCGCGGGGCCGGAACCACCGGATGAGCTCACGGAGCGCCGGCAGGGACGCCACCTGGGCGCCGCCGTCGAGGTCGTCGAACGTGGTCCGGTAGCCGGGCGCCTGCTCGACGTCGGTGTCCTCGGCCGGGTAGCCCATCGTCCACTCGGGGAACTGCCGCTCCTCGACGACGTCCTCGAGCAGGACGGTCACCTTGGTGTGCCGGTCGTCGTGCTTGATGGTCTCCATCTTCGTGCGCACCGCCCGGTCCGGCCCCTCGAGCAGCTGCAGGAAGTACCCGTTCCGGAACAGCAGCACGCCGGTGATGTCGTTCTCGGCGTTCGCCCGTCGGCTCTGCTCGAGCAGGTGGGCCAGGTCGTCGTCACCGAGCGGACGCGTCGCGATGCTCGAGTAGATCAGGGACAGCATCGGGACTCCATCTCGACGGTCGGGTCGGGTCCCAGCAGTCAACTCCTGGGCACCGGCCAGCAGCCTGGTGAGCGCGTGCCCCGGACGACGCGACGCGCTCGGGCGCGGACGGGAGGCGCGGGGCGGGCCCGCACCGTGCCTCCCGTCCGCCCCGTGGGGACGCTGCGGAACCCGCGCGCACTCTGCCAGGGTGGGCGGCATGGACACCGTCATCGTCATCGGAGAAGCCCTGGTCGACGTCGTCGACCGCCCCGAGGGGCGGGTCGAGCACCCGGGCGGCAGCCCGATGAACGTCGCCGTCGGCCTCGCGCGGCTCGGCCGGCCCGCACGGCTCGTCTGCGCCCTCGGCGACGACGCCCGCGGTGCGTCGGTCCGCGACCACGTCGGCGCGAGCGACGTGCAGGTGGACGCGACCGCGATCGACCGGACCTCGACGGCGGTCGCGACCGTCGGCGAGGACGGCGGTGCCTCGTACGAGTTCGACCTCGACTGGCGGCTCGACGCCGTCGACGTCCCCGCGGGCACCCCGCTCGTGCACGTCGGTTCGATCGGCGCGGTGCTGCAGCCGGGCGCGCAGGTGGTGCTCGACGCCGTCCGCTCCCGCCCGACCGGTGCCCTGGTGTCGGTCGACCCGAACGTGCGACCGACCATCACGCCGGACCGCGACGGCGTGCTCGCGACCCTCGCGCCACTGCTCGCCGAGGCCGATGTCGTGAAGTGCAGCGACGAGGACGCGGCCTGGCTCTGGCCGGACCGGGACGTCGACGCGGTGCTCGACGGCCTGCTCGAGCACGGGGCCGGCCTCGCCGCCGTGACCCTCGGCGGCTCGGGCTGCGCGATCGCCACCGCAGGTGCGCGCCGAACGCTGCCGGCGCCCGCGGTCGACGTCGCGGACACCATCGGTGCGGGCGACTCGTTCATGTCCGGGCTGCTCGCCGGCGTCCTCGCGACGGGGACGGCCCCGGTCGACCTCGACGAGGACGAGCTCGGGCGGCTCGCGGCCCTCGCGCTGGCGTGCGCGGCGGTCACGGTGTCGCGGCCGGGCGCGGACCCGCCCACGCGGGACGAGCTGGCGGCGGACGTCGCGGCGACGTTGGGGGAGCGGGCGGTCTAGACCGGCTGGGCGAGCTGCACCGGCGCGTCGAGCGTGCCGTGCTCGCTGTCCACGGCCGCGCGCCGGGCCGCGGCGTGGTGCAGCGCACGGATGCCCCGACCGCCGAGGACCTCAATCCTCCCGGCGGGTGTCGAGCGAGCGACGCCGACGCGCGACGAGCGACTGCACGCCCCACGAGACGAGCGCCACCACGGCGACGAGCACGACGACGGTGACGACCAGGTTCACGTTCCCGAACACGTCACGAGCGGAGACCAGTCGGTCTCCCCACGGCGGAGCGCCCCGCTGGGCCGACGATGTCGAGCTGGTGTCCGGAAGGCGGTCTAGACGCCCTCGACGAGCCGCACCCAGACGTCGATCACGTCGGCGCGCGTGCCGCCGAGCCCGTCGACGACGTCGCGCAGGCGCTCGCCGACCTCGCGGACGGTGTCCGTGGCGGGCCGCTCGTCGGCGACGGCGATGCCGGTCACGATCCGCAGCGCGGAGCCGTGTCGCTGGACGTCGACGACCGCGTCCGGCTCGTGGAGCGCGAAGGCCGCCGCCGCGATCTCGGCGGCCGCGTGTGCGATCGGTCGCGGCGGGTGCACGGCGACCACGCCGGGGACCCCGCGCACGGCCGTGGTGAGGGTCCGGGAGAGCTCGTCGTCGTTCACAGGGTGCTCCTCACGGCCGGAAGACGTCGTCGAAGCGGACGTCGATCGACTCGATCCGCAGTGCGGTGTGGCGTTCGAGGGCGCGCTGCACGACCGCGCGGAGTTCGTCGGCGGTCTCGTCGGCCGAGGCGCCGTAGAGCAGGCCCGCGGTGATGTCGACGCGGACGGGGGCGTCGGGCGTGCCGATGTCGCCGTCGAGCGAGCACCGGCCCATCAGGACCGTCCGCATCCCGTCGCCGGCACGCCGGACGATGCCGCGGACGGCCGCCTCGGTCACGGCGAGCCGGAGTCGGGGGTCGGGGTGCGGGACGGGGACGTCCCGGCCGGAGCGCACCTCGGAGCGGATGGCGTCGAGCAGCCGGTCGATCCACCCGGTCTCGCGGTCGGCGTCGTCGTCGGCGCGACGGAGCAGCGCGTCCGTCGACAGCTCGCGGAGTCGCTGCAGGTTGGACAGGGCGAGGCGGCACCCGGCCGATCGCTCGATCGAGGGGTCGACGGGGGTGCGACCGCGGTCGAGGTACTCCGCGAGCTCCTCGATCGTGTGGCCGTCGAGGTCGTCGCCGTCGTGCACGGTCACGTCGTCGCTCATCGCCACCCCTCCATCTCCACTGCGAGGAACCGTCGCGCACGGGCCAGGAGCCCCCGCACGGTCGAGGGGGACAGCTCGAGTTCCTCGGCGATCTCCTGGTAGGACATGCCCGCGGTCTCGCGCAGGAGCCAGCACCGGCGCTGGTCGGTGGGCAGACGGTCGAGGGCTGCCCACAGGGCGTCGGTCTGCTGCCGTGTCTCGACGATACGCTCCGGCGTCCGGACGGCATCGGCGGGGTGTGCGACCTCGTCGACGTCGTCGTGGTGCCGCTGACGGCGGAGCCGGTCGAGGGCCTTCCGGGTGGTGATCTGCAGCACCCAGGCGCGGAAGCGTGCCGGCTCCTCGAGCTCGGAGAGCTTCCGCCACGCGGTGAGGAAGGACTCCTGCACGACGTCGTCGGACTCGACGTTCGACGCGAGGACCTGCTCGGCGTAGACCCGCATCAGCGGCCCGTGCCGTCGAGCGAGCACCTCGAAGGCGAGGACGTCGCCGTCCGCGGCGCGGACCACGAGCGTCGCGTCAGCGGCTCTCGCGAGCGGGTCGTCGTCGCTCATCCCCACCCGTCGCTCGGCCGTCCCGACGCGGACCGGTCGGACCTCCGAGCATGCACCGCGCGGTCGAGCGCCGCCCGAACGGCGTGTCACCCGTGGATCTGTGACGTTCCGCCTCGTGCGCACGTCTTCACGGTGAGATGGACCACGACACGAACGACGTACCCGACGGGTCCACCCCGCAGGCAGCGCCCCCGACCGGTGGCGCCGCACCCGGCATCGACGCGGCGGTCGTCGCCTTCTGCACGAGCGTCTTCGACCGCTGGCGCTGCGGGGAGCCGGACGGCCACGGCGGGTCGCACCGCGCTGCGTCCGGCGCCAGCACCGCCTCCTGGAACGAGTCGGCGACCGGACGCGCGCTGCGTGGCTGGGCCGCGCGGACGATGCGCGGTCCGCGGGCAGGAGTGACCGATGACGAGTGAGGTCCACGAGGTGCCGGTGACCGTCGCGCCCCCTGCAGTGCTGTTCGTCCCGTGGGGGCCGTCCAGCGTCGACCGCGCGGCGCGGACCGCGATCGAGCTCCGGCAGGACCGCGACCTCGGCGGTCTGGTCGTCGCGAACGAGAAGGCACTCGTGCCGGACCTGTTGTCGTCCTGGCCCCACCGCACCCTCCGGACCCGCACCGCGATCCCCGACCGGACCGCGGTGGCGGTGGTCCGGCCGAGTTACGAGCTGCTCGCCGGCCTCCGGCTCGGAGCGGACTGCGTCGTCGTCGTGGCCGAGGACCCGGCTGAGCCGCTCTCCGGGTGGGCGCAGTTCGTCGGAGCGCTCGACCTGGACAGCGGCGAGGTCCAGGGTCTCGACGTGGGCGATGCCGTCGAGGACGGGTTCGTCCGCCTCCTCGACGCGACCCGCGGAGGACTGCCCGACGAGCGGTCGGTGCGCCGTGCGCGCGAGGCGGTGGAACACCTCCGGTCGCTCGGGATGTCGGGGCCGCAGGTCATCGGCTACCTGCTCAGCGGTCGTCGCCCGCCCGGCGTGCGCGGGTACCACGGTGACGCCCCGTTCAACGCCCGTGCGATCCGGCGGCTGCGCGCGCTCCTCGACTGAGGTCGGCGCATCGGGGCTCCGCGGGAGCCGGGTTGACAGGACCTCGGCATCCACGCGAGCGTGGTGTCGTGCGCAACGGTCTCGCCCTCGGTCTCGTCGCGACGGGCTTCGGCGTCGTCGGCCTGGTCCTCGCGTTCGTGTGGGACGCGTCCCGGTCCGGTCCGCTGCTGGCGCTCGCGGGCGTGGCGCTGCTCATCGCGGTGGTGTTCGTGGGGCTCTCGGTGCGCGCGACGCGATCGACCCGCGACTGAGCCGAGCGCGGCGGTCGCATCGCGGGTCTCGTCGTCGGTCGATCACGAGCGCACGCAGGTCGAGATCTCCTCGTACGCTCTCCGGATGGATCAGGTCGACGTCCTCGCGCACATCGTCGAGCAGGAACAGGTGTCGGAGCGCGCGCTGGTCATCGGCATCTCCGGCTTCTGCGGGTCCGGCAAGTCGACGCTCGCGCGCAGCCTGGTCGGAGCACTTCCCGGTGCCGTGCGGATGCGTGGCGACGACTTCCTCGATCCGGCACGGTCACACCTCCGTTCGGCGGACTGGGACGGCGTCGAGCGTGCGCGCCTGGTCGAGACGGTGCTGCAACCGTTCCGGGACGGACGCGCCGGCCGTTTCCGACGGTACGACTGGGGCCGGAGGGCCCTCGGCCCCGAGGAACCGGTACCGCTGGCGAGGATGCTCGTGGTCGACCTCATCGGGCTCTTCCACCCTGAGGCGCTCCCCGCACTCGACGTGACCGTCTGGTGCGACGTCGACCTCGACACGGCTGCCCGCCGCGGGATCGCTCGGGACCGGGCACTCGGCCGCAGCCACGACGCGCTGTGGCAGGACGTCTGGCTGCCGAACGAACGGGACTTCGAGCAGCGCTTCGCGCCGCGCGAGACCGCGGATCTGCTCTGCACGCCCTCCCGTCGGGTGATGGTCGACCGGACGGGACAGCGGTCACCGATCGTGCCGGACCAGGTCGTTGCGGCGGGCGAAGGTCTCCAGCGCCGCGCGGTCCGGTAGCAGCACCTTCGGCCGGTCGAACTCGTCGAAGGCGCGTCGGTACTGGATCCGGTTCTTCCTGGTAGGTCCGAGCAGGAACCGGATCATCTGGACACGGAGGCGGTCGCGCGTGCCCTCCAAGCTCCCGGCGCGGTCGGGTTCGAAGAGGGTGCGGCGGACGTACCGGACGACGCTCGCTGCAGTCGACGCGTCCAGGAGCACCAGACCGGTCGCTCGCTGCAACCGCTCAGGGAGCCAGCGCGAGTAGTTGCCGTCGATGACCCATCGTTCCGTTCCCAGCACCTCGGCGTGCATGCGAGCGAACTCACCGTCGGGACGTTCGACCCACTGCGTCCCGGGCAGGTGTCGGTACTGGTCGAGGTGGACCACCGGAAGGGACCGAGCTCGGCCGATGGCGGCCGCGAGGGTCGACTTGCCGCTGTTCGACGGCCCCAGGATGCAGATCCGCGGGCCGAGGTCGTCGAGTTCCATGCGGTGAGTCTCGCAGGACCATGCCGTCGACCGTCGACTCTTGGGCTACCGCACGGACGCGAAGGCGTCGATGGCTTCCTGCGCGAGTCGCATCTCCTCCGGGCCGCCGTGCCCCTCGCCCTCGACGAGCACGAGCCGGCTCCCGGGCCAGGCCCGGTGCAGGAGCCAGGGTGTGACGGCCGGGCCGCTGATGTCGTGCTGCGCGCGCTGCTCGACTGGGGCACGGTGGACCCGTCATCAGACGTCGTGGTGCCGTGTCGGGCGCTGCTTCGGGCGTCGACCGGCTCACCGCGCGGGTCTTCGCGGCGTTCGTGCCGGGATCGTCGCGCTTGTTCCGATCGAAGGGGCGAACAGCTGACGATGTCGAAGGGTCACAGCGGATCTCCTGCGTGCGAGATGGTGGCCGGACGCTCGATGGCCTGCTGGCCAGCTGCCCGCGCGCGAACCTCATCCGATCGGATGAGGGTGAATCCTGAGTGCTCTCATAGATTCGGGGGCGTGCCGGGGCGCAGGGCCCCTGCCATCAGATGGGGGAATCAATGCTGTTGACGGGAAGAGCCTTCGGGCTCGCGGGGGTCGGACTGCTGTGCGTCGCCGCCATGGCGGGGACGTCCACGGTCGCGTTCGCCGACGACACCGAACAGGTCGACGCGATGGCCGCTGTCGAGGGGATCGCGCCGGAGGTCCTGGAAGGTGTCGCGTCGCCCGACAGTGCCGACGGTGACGCCTCGACGTACGTCGCCAGCGGCGTCGACATCACCGTCCCGAAGGATGCCGGCGACGGCGCCGTCCTGCAGGCAGGGAACCACGAGCTCACCGTGTCGCTGCCGTTCGCGAACCAGGCGGCAGACGCCGTGGACGTCGGCGGGGGACTGACGACGTTCGACAACCAGAACTCGTCGACGACCGCGCCGATCGCACGAGAGGACGGCAGTCTGCAGATCCTCACGATCATCGACGATGCCAGCGCGCCCACCCGGTACGACTACGACCTGTCGGTCCCCAGCGGTGGACAGATGACGATCCGCGAGGACGGCGTCGTCATCATCACCGATCGCAACGGCGGTTTCGCCGGCACCGTGGCACCGGCTTGGGCGAAGGACGCGACGGGGGCGCCGATCGGAACCCACTACGAGGTGCAGGGCAACACCCTGACGCAGGTGGTGGAGCATGCTCCGGGCACCCAGTACCCGGTCGTCGCCGACCCGTGGCTCGGGATCACGCTCTTCAAGAGCTTCAAGCGCGACACCTACCACGGCGACCACCGCTACAGCGCCTGGGTGACCGGTCCCGGCGCACTGGTCCTCAGCGGTGGTGGCGGAGTGGGCGGGTACGCAGCCGGACAGGCCGTGTTCCGCGGTGCGGGCTGGGATGAGTGGAAGGCCAAGTGGCCGGCGATCACGAACAAGGCCACGCTGCAGCAGCAGTACAACTGCCACGTCGCGGCGAGCGTGTACGGGCTGCCGTTCACGCAGGACTACAACCTCGAGCGGTACCGGGCGAACCGCTCGAACTGGGTCGCAGGAGTTGCCTCCCACCGCTGCAACTGGTGACCGTTGCACGACCGATCAGAGAGAAGCGCATGAAGAAGTGGATGATCGCTTCCGCTGCCGCAGCGGGGGTCGGAGCGCTCACGGCCATCGGGTTCCTCGTCGCGATGGGCGTTGACTACCGCATGCAGGAAGCGACCGGCGCGGAACCCGGGTACACCTCCGACGGCATCGTCGGAGGCTTCCAGGTCGGCCTCTGGCTCCTCGCCATCGGGATCGTGGCACTCGTCGTCTGCGGCGTCGTCGCAGCCGCGCGTCGCCGAGGTGGAAGTGGTCCGACATCCCCTTCCGAGCGCTGACGGGCTCTCGGGCAGCAGCACCGCTCCGGTGCTGCTGCCCGAGACGTCGATCCGCTCGGCTCGACAGCGTGGACGCTGACGGCCACCGACAGGCCTCCCCGAGCGCGGCGCGCTCCTGGTTCCTGTCCGCGTCGTCGGTCGTCGTCGGTCTGGTGCTCCTCGGCGGTGCGGTGGTCGCTGCCCAGGGACGTCTCATCGGGGGCGACGACGGTGCCGACTGCGTCACGGACCAGGCCGCCGTCGGAGCCGCGTCCGCCGAGGGCACCGGCGTCAGCATCACGCCGTCGTACTGGCCGCTCGGGACGGACTGCACGCTCTCCGGCCCGGACGGCAGCACCGTGACGGTCCCCGAGGACGACTGGACGCTGACCGCCGTCGCGGTGACCGGCGCCGCCCTCGTGGTCGCACCCGGGGTCGCCCTGCCCCTCTCCCGGCGGCGTTCCTCGCGTCCCGCCGCTCGGTAGCTCGGTGGCCCTCAGCAGGCCTCGTCGTGGAACGCGACGAACGCCTCGTGGGCCCGCTCGTTCGTGGCGGGCGACGTCGACCGGTAGGTGCGCGATCCCGAGCCCTGCCCAGGGTGCAGCACCTGCACGGTGAACGGTGTCCCGAGCTCGACCGCGAGCGCCTGCGCGAGCCGTTCCCCCTCGCGCTCGAAGGCCCGTCTGACCTCCGCACGGACCGCGTACGGGTCCCGAGGATCTCCGGCCTCGGAGAACCAGGCGTCGAACGCCCGGAGGTCACGATCGAGGTCGGGCGACAGGTGCATCTCGTCGTGGTCGCGGGGCCCGCGGTACCAGACCGGGCTGTCGCCGTGGTCGACGAAGACCCGGACGAGCCACTCGTCACGCTCGGGCACCGGCTTGCGCATCCCGCCATCCTGCACCAGTCGCGCCCGGCGCAGGGGCGCGCGGTCGACCGGCGTCCGCCGAGCTCGCGCTGCCCGGGTCGTGACGGACGGGAGGCACGGTGCCAGCCCGCACCGTGCCTCCCGTCCGTCACCCGATCACGCCGCGAAGGGCGGCAGGCATGTGTGTGCCGCGGACCGGGACCCGGTCAGCCGATGACCCCGGAGGACGCGCGCTCCGGTCCCGCTCCGGCGCGCGGTGCCGTCAGGTCCGGCCGTCCGGCGATCCCCGCGGCGACCATGCCGACGACGAACGGGACGAGGTCGAGTGCCGTCGCCACCGCAGCCCCCATCGAGTACGTGAGTCCGGTGCCGGAGACGCTGTTCGCCAGCGGGAACACCAGGGCGGAGGCAGCGACGGGCAGGAGCAGCAGCGGCCACGTCCACCCCGGACGCCGGAGGACGACGAGCCAGACGGCGAGCCACGCGGCGGCGACGGCTCCGAGGGTGAGCGACGGCCACACGAGCGGGTCGAGGTGTCCGGTCACGACGGACCACCACAGGGCACCGACGGCGAGTGCGACCACGGCGCCGATCGCGCGCCGCCGGAGCGGCGCCCCGGTGGCGAGGAGGACGCTCACCGCGACGGCGATCGCCGGGACGATGGTGAGGGCGATCGAGACGAGCAGGATCGCCGACACGGCTCCGGTGTACCCGTTGTAGCGCTGCAGGAGTCCGAGTCCGGCGCTCGCCGCGAGGAACGCGAGCACGGCGAACCCGAGGACGACCGGGATCGCGGGGACGGTGAACGGTGTGGTGCGGACGGTGCCCGGCATCGTGGTCATGCTGTTCCCCCAGGAGGATCGGCGGTCGGCGCGTCGGTGGAGGAGCGCCGTGGTGAGTGCGCCGAACGCGAGTGCGGTCGGCGAGAGGTCGAGTTCGCGTGCGTCGCGGACGTCGGCGAGCCACTGCTCACGACGTGCGGCGCGGCGCGAGCGTGGGGACGCGGCGACCGCGGCCGACACGAGCATCCGGTCGAGGGTGCTCACCGCACGACCGGCCGGTTCGTCGGGCGGGCGGCGCCGGCGCTGCGAGCAGCGGCCCGAGCGGCCCCGGCCCGGCCGTCGACGAGGTCCTTCGCCGCCACGGCCCCCTCGGCGGTGAACTCGTAGAGTCGGCGTCGGGGCCCCGCCCGGTCGGCGTCGTCGTCCCAGGTCGAACGGATCCACCCCTGCCGTTCCAGTCGTTCCAGGATCGGGTAGACGGTTCCTGCGGGTCGGCCGGTCGCCTTGATGACCAGCAGTCCCCACGTCGGCTCGCTGCTGGACAGCAGCGACTCGAGGACGTCGAGCGTCGGGGCGGTCACGCGTCTGATCGGATCCACACCTTGAAGCTACTTATGTAGGATAGCGAGCGCAAGGGGTCGGGGCGACGATCTGCCCGCCGCCGCGTCCCGGCGGTGTCGCCGACGTGGTGGGCCGGGTCGGGGCGGACGGGAGGCGCGGTGCGGGCCGGCCCCGCGCCTCCCGTCCGTCAGCCGGTCACGTCGACGACCGCCGCCCGCGTCGTCGGGGTCGGCGCGCGCCGGTTAGGGCGACGGACCGCAGCCC
This sequence comes from Curtobacterium sp. UCD-KPL2560, assembly GCF_001705035.1. Lineage (GTDB taxonomy): Bacteria > Actinomycetota > Actinomycetes > Actinomycetales > Microbacteriaceae > Curtobacterium. The sequence continues at coordinate 16,418 of NZ_MCIG01000012.1, forward strand.
GCGTCGACGGGGTCAGTGCGCGCCCGGCTCCCGCGCGGGAGCGCTCGACCCCCGCACCACCAGCTGCACCGGGTTGCGGACCCGGCCGCGCCGGACGTTCCCGTCGATGGTGTCGACGAGGGCCTCGGCGGCCAGGCGTCCGAGTTCCTGCAGGTTCATGTCCACGCTGGTCAGGTGCGGGCGTGCGCCCTCGACCAGGATGTCCCAGTTGTCGAAGCCGACGACCGCCACGTCGTCCGGGATCCGCCGCCCCGATTCGCGGACGGCGTCCATGACCCCGCGGGCGATGTGGTCGCTGCCGGCGACGATCGCGTCGACGTCGGGGTGCGCCTCGAGGAGCCGGACGGTCGCCTGGCGTCCCCAGGCTTCGTTCCAGCTGCCGAACACCAGGCCCGGGGTGCCGACGAGTTCGAGCCCGTGGTCCTCGGTCGCGGCGGCTGCCCCCCGGAGGCGGTCCCGGGCGGCGGCGTAGGTGTCCTCGCCGTTGACGATCGCGATGCGTCGGCGACCGACGGCGACGAGGTGGTCGACGGCCAGGCGCCCGGCGAGCTCGTTGTCCGGCTCGAACGACAGGTCCTGGTCGTCGGTCGACGGCGCGTAGACGTAGACGACGGGAACGTTCGGCTTCGACTGCATCGGCGGGCGGGGGTTCGTGGTGCGGCCGACGACCAGGACGCCGTCGACCCGCCTGGTGAGCAGGGACTGCAGCTGGAGCTGCTCGCGGAGCACGCTGTCCCGCGCGTCCGCGAGCAGGACGCTCAGCGACCCGGCACCGAACGCGTCCTCCGCCCCGAGCAGGATCGGCAGGACGAACCGGTTGTCGAGGTCGCTCGTGAGCATGCCGATGGTGTTGGTGGGCGCACGGTTCAGGGCTCGGGCGAACGGGTTCGGGACGAACGCGAGGGCGGACGCCGCGGCCGTCACGGCCTCGCGTGCCCGCGCGCTGACGTGCGCCTTCCCGTTCAGCGCCTTGGACGCGGTCGCGACGGAGACCCCCGCTGCCCGTGCCACGTCGGCCAGGGTGACGGTCGTCGCCGTGGTGTCGGTGCCGCTGTCGTCGTCGCTCATGGTGCCTCCGAAACTAGTTTACGAATTTCCTTGACACCTCGGTAGCGCTGATCGTAGATTCCTCCCGAAACCGGTTTCGGTTCCCTCGACGGCGAGGCAGCGTCGCCGAGGGGACCGCTGCCGGACCCGAACCTGCGATCACGTCGCATTCAGAGAGGAACCCGTGATCATGCGCACCAAGACCGCAATCCGCATCGGCGCGCTGGTGGCAGCAGCCAGCGTCGTCGCCGGTCTCACCGGCTGTTCGGCCCAGTCCTCCGGCTCGTCGGACGCCGCGAAGGGCACCTACACGTTCTGGGACCCGTACCCCCAGTACGACGCGTCCTCCGCGTGGGGCAAGCTCGTCGCGAAGTGCGGCACCGACGCCGGTGTCACCGTCAAGCGCACCGGCTACGACACCTCCGACCTGACGAACAAGGCGCTGCTCGCCGGCCAGCAGGGCAAGTCGCCCGACGTCCTGCTCGTCGACAACCCCGTCGTCTCGACCCTGGCCCAGGCCGGGATCCTGACCGACACCGGGACGAACGGCCTGCAGACCGGGTCGATCTCCAAGAACATCCTCGGCGCGGGCGTCATCGACGGCAAGACGTACGGCGTCCCGATCGGCGCGAACACCCTGGCGCTGTACTACAACCCGAAGGTGCTCGAGGCCGCCGGGGTCGACGTCTCCACGATCAAGGACTGGGACTCGCTGACCGCGGCCCTCGCGAAGGTGAAGGCCGCCGGCAAGAAGGGCATCACCTTCTCCGGGATCAACACCGAGGAGGGCTCGTTCCAGTTCCTCCCGTGGTTCTGGGGCGCCGACGCCGACCTGACCAAGCTCGACTCGTCGAAGGCCGAATCCGCGCTGAACCTGTGGAAGGACTGGATCGACAAGGGCTACGCGCCGAACTCGGTGATCCAGAACACCCAGACCACCAGCTGGCAGGAGTTCCAGTCCGGTGACTTCGCGTTCGGCGAGAACGGCACCTGGCAGAAGGACGCGGCGAAGCAGATGGGCGCCGGCGTCATCACGATCCCGGCGAAGGACGGCGGCGCCGCGCCGGTGCCGACCGGTGGCGAGTTCTTCACGGTCCCCGTGCAGAAGGACGACGCCCGCTACGCGACGACGAAGAAGATCGTCTCGTGCCTGTCGTCGGGCGACGACGTCGTGAAGACCGACAACACGCTCAACTACATCGCCGCGTCGTCCAGCCTGCAGCAGCAGCAGCTCGCCGCGAACAAGGACCTGTCCACCTGGGTCGACGCGGTCAAGGCCGCGCGGGCACGCACCGGCGACGACCTCGGCGTGAAGTACCCGGTCATCTCGGAGCAGCTCTGGACCGCGGTGCAGAAGGCCGAGTCCGGTTCCGCATCGCCGTCCGACGCGCTGCAGGCGGCCCAGCAGGCGGTCGACGCGAAGCTCACCAAGTAGGCGCCCGACCGCCCGACCGCACGACCGCACCACGCGGACACCACCCACCGCACCACCACGGAAACGGAAGTCGACACGACCATGACGACCGACACGACGTCACTGCGACCGTCGGCTGCGCGTCCCCGGGCCGAGGGCACCCCTGCCTCGGCCCGGGCCCGCCGCGCCCACGCGCAGCGGAGAGCACAGCTCACGGCCTGGGCGTTCCTCGCCCCGGTGGCCCTCTACCTGCTGCTCTTCTACGCGTACCCGCTCTACAAGAACGTCGAGCTGAGCCTCCGGCACTACACGGTGACGTCGTTCGTCTCCGGCAACGCCCCGTTCGTCGGCCTGCAGAACTTCGTCTCGGTGTTCTCGAGTGCGACCTTCGCCCCGGCGATCTGGAACACCACGGTCTTCGTCCTCGTGTCGATCCTCGTGCAGTTCGCACTCGGACTCGCCCTCGCGGTGTTCTTCCACAACCACTTCCCGCTGTCCGGACTCCTCCGGGCGCTGTTCCTCGTGCCTTGGCTCCTGCCGCTGCTCGTGTCGGCCAGCACCTGGTCCTGGATGATGAACAGCGACTCCGGGATCGTGAACGCCTTCCTCGAGTCGGTCGGCATCGGGCAGATCAACTGGCTGACCTCGCCGACCTGGTCCCTGTTCGCCGTGCTCGTCGCGAACATCTGGATCGGCATCCCGTTCAACCTCGTGATCATGTACTCCGGGCTGCAGGGCATCCCGGGCGAGCTGTACGAGGCGGCGTCCCTCGACGGCGCGAACGGCTGGCAGCGCTTCTGGCGGATCACGTTCCCGCTGCTCCGCCCGGTCACGGCGATCACCCTGCTGCTCGGCTTCGTCTACACGCTCAAGGTGTTCGACATCATCTGGATCATGACGAAGGGCGGCCCGTCGGGCTCGTCCACGACGCTCGCGATCTGGTCCTACCAGCTGGGCTTCGGCTCGCTGCTGCCCGACTTCAGCTCCGCCGCGACCGTGGGGAACGTGCTCATCGTCATCGCCCTGGTCGTCGGCCTCGTCTACGCGCGCGTGCAGCGCCGCCTGGAGGTGTGAGATGGCCACCACGACCGTCACCCGAGCCGTCACCACGCGGAACGCCCGCGGCGGACGGCAGCGCGCCACCGCGACCGGGCCCGCTGCGAAGCGGTGGTGGCGGACCGTGCTCGGTGTCGTCTTCACCGCGGTGATGCTGTTCCCCGTCTACTGGATGGTGAACGTCTCGCTCACCCGCGACCAGGACATGCGGAAGAGCCCGCCGAACCTCATCCCGATCGACGGCACCCTGCACGGCTACAGCACGGTGCTCGGCCAGCAGCTGCCGTTCCTCGGCACGAGCCTGCTCGTCGGGCTCGGCACCGTCGTCCTCACCCTCGTGCTGTCGGCACCGGCGGCGTACTCCCTCGCCAAGCTCCGGCCGCGGGGCGGGGGAGCGATGAGCTTCGTGCTCCTCATCGCGCAGATGATCCCCGCGATCATCATGGCGATGGGCTTCTACACGATCTACGTGCAGCTCGGGATCCTCGACACCGTGTGGGGGCTGATCCTCGCCGACTCGACGATCGCGGTGCCCTTCGGCGTGCTCATCTTCACCGCGTTCATGCGTGGGATCCCGGACGAGCTGCTCAACGCCGCCCGGATCGACGGGGCGAGCACCTGGCGCACCTTCACCGCCGTCGTGATGCCGGTGAGCCGGAACTCGGTCGTGACGGTGTCGCTCTTCAGCTTCCTCTGGGCCTGGTCCGACTTCCTGTTCGCCAACACGCTCGACGGCGGTGGCGACGCGAAGCCCATCACGCTCGGCATCTACGCCTACATCGGCAACAACAACCAGGAGTGGAACTCGATCATGGCCACCGCCGTGGTCGCGTCGATCCCCGCCGCGGTGCTCCTCGTCCTCGCCCAGCGCTACGTCGCCGCCGGTGTCACCGCCGGCGCGGTCAAGGACTGACGCACCCGTTCCCCACGTCCGAGGAGGACATCGTGACCATCACCCACACCACCGTCCCGGCCGGGCCCGTCGTCCCGTCCACGGGTGCGCTCCGACCGCTCCCGCTCGGTGACCTGCGCCTGACCGGCGGCTACTGGGCCGACTGGCAGCAGCGGAACGCCGACACCGTGATCCGCCACTGCGAGACCTGGATGGAGCGGATCGGCTGGACCGGGAACTTCGACGCCGCGGCCACCGGGCAGCCGTTCGAGCACGCCGGGATCGAGTTCGTCGACTCCGAGGTCTACAAGCTCCTCGAGGCGATGGCCTGGCAGCTCGGCGTGCAGCCCGACGACGACCTCGCCGCGCGGTACGAGCGGCTGGTCGAGCGGGTCGCGGGGGCGCAGGACGCCGACGGCTACCTGCACACCAGCTTCGGCCGTCCGTGGCAGCGGCCCCGGTGGTCGGACCTGGAGTGGGGGCACGAGCTCTACTCGATGGGGCACCTCCTGCAGGCCGCGGTCGCGCGGCTGCGCACCGCGGGCGGCGGACGGCTCGTCGACGTGGCGGTCCGCGTCGCCGACCACCTGGTCGACGTGTTCGGGGAGGGCGGACGGGAGGCGGTGTGCGGGCACCCGGAGATCGAGCCGGCCCTCGTGGAGCTCGGCCGGGCGACCGGCGACCACCGGTACGTCGAGCTGGCGCGGACGTTCGTCGAGCGCCGCGGCCACGGCCTGCTCGCGCCGATCGAGTACGGCCAGGAGTACTTCCAGGACGACGTCCCGGTCCGCGACGCCGAGGTCCTGCGCGGGCACGCCGTCCGCGCGCTCTACCTGGCCGCGGGTGCGGTCGACGTCGCGGTCGAGACCGGCGACGTCGGACTCCTGCGGGCGGTCGAGACCCAGTGGACGAACACCGTCGCGAAGCGCACCTACCTGACCGGTGCGATGGGCGCGCACCACCAGGACGAGGCGTTCGGGGCCGACTTCGAGCTGCCGCCGGACCGCGAGTACGGCGAGACCTGCGCCGCGATCGCCTCGAACATGCTCTCGTGGCGGCTGCTGCTCGAGACGGGCGAGTCGAAGTACGCGGACCTCATCGAGCGCACGCTGTACAACGCCGTGATGGTCGCCCCGCGCGAGGACGGCCGCGCCTTCTTCTACGCGAACACCATGCACCAGCGGGTCGAGGGGACCGTCCCGCCCGAGGACGAGGTCAGCCGTCGCGCCCTGTCGAGCCTCCGTGCCCCCTGGTTCGAGGTCTCGTGCTGCCCGACGAACCTGTCCCGGACGCTCGCGAGCGTGCAGACCGTGTTCGCCACGGTGAGCGACGACGGCCTGCAGCTGCACCAGTACGGCGACTTCGAGGTCGACACCGTGCTCGGTGACGGGACCCGCGCGGCGTTCTCGGTCCGGTCGGACTGGCCGCGCGCCGGACGGGTGGAGGTGGTCGCCACCGTCGGCGGCGACGCCCCCGTCGCCCTCCGGCTGCGGGTGCCGTCCTGGTCCTCGGGTGCCGCGCTCGACGTGGCGGGCCAGGCGGTGCCCGTGGAGGGCGACACCGTCACCGTGCGCCGGGTCTTCGCCGCGGGCGACCGGATCGTCCTCGACGTCCCCGTGCAGGCGCGCACCACGGTCCCGGACCCGCGCATCGACGCGGTCCGCGGCACCGTCGCGGTCGAGCGCGGCCCGCTCGTGTACGCGGTCGAGTCGATCGACGCGGGCTCGGACGTCCGCGACCTGCTCGTCCCGGTGGGTGCCGAACCCGTCGACCACGGCGCGGACGACGTCCGGCTCGCGGTCCGCACCGTGGCGGTGCCCGAGCCGACCGGCCTGCCGTACGGGGACGGTGGCGGCGCCGTGGCGACCGACGAGCCGCGCGAGGTCCGACTCGTCCCGTACGCGACGTGGGGCAACCGCGGACCGTCGACCATGCGGGTCTTCCTGCCCGTCGGGTAGGGGAGCCGCGGACGGGAGCCGCACCGCGCCTCCCGTCCGCACCACGGCGACCGCCTGCCGGGCGGACAGACCGCCTACCGGGCGGACAGGCCGCCTACCGGGCGGACAGACCGCCTGACCGGCGGGCCGACCGTCCGACCGGCGGGCCGACCGTCCGACCGGCGGGCCGTCCGCCCGACCGCCTGCCGGACGGACCGAGAGGAGGAGCGATGACGCTCGACCGCACCGACAAGCCGACCATCTACGACGTCGCGTTCGTGGCGGGCGTGTCCCACCAGACGGTCTCGCGCGTCCTGAACTGCCCGGAGACCGTGCGCCCGGCGAACCGCCACCGCGTGCTCGCGGTCATCGCGTACCTGGGCTACGAGCGGAACGCCGAGGCCGAGCGGCTCGGCCGGCTCCACAAGCACCCCGCCGACGCGGCGGAGTGACCCACCAGCGTTCCGGGACCACCCGGAACACGACGAGGAGGAAGCAATGACGCATCTTCGAACACCGGTCCGACCCGGACGCCGTCGGGGTCGACCCCGACGGGCCGCAGCGGTCCTCTCCGCACTCGTGGTCGCGGGGACGGCGGCCTTCGGGTTCGGGTCCACGGCGCCCGCCTACGCCGACGGCAACACCCTGACGGTGAACGTGGGCACGACCGTCCGCCCCGTCACCCACGTCGCCGCCGGTGGCCTGTACGGCGTCGACACCGGCAGCACCCCGCCGCTGAGCCAGCTCTACCCGCTGCACGTGAACACCTTCACGCAGCCGCCGCCCGGCACGCAGCAGCTCGGCAACGGTGCCACGCACCCCTGCTGCGACGGCCTCCAGGTGGCCGGGAAGATCACCGACGCGGGCGGACAGCAGTACCTCCGGCTGCCCGACGTCTTCAGCACCTTCCCGTACAACTGGGTGAGTTGGCCGGACTGGGAGTCGAAGATCGGGACGATGATCTCGGCCCGCGTGGACGCGACCAGCACGACCAACATCGCCGGGTACGAGATCTGGAACGAGCCGGACGCGAACTGGGCGGCCAGCACGAAGAACGACCCGAACGCCGGCAGCTACCTCGACATGTGGACGCGGACCTACCGCGACATCCGCGCGGTCGACACCCTCACGCCGATCATCGGACCGGGCGCCAGCAGCTACAGCCACGACTTCATGCTCGGCTTCATGACGAACGCGAAGAACACCGGCACGCTGCCCTCCGTCGCGGTGTGGCACGAGCTCGGCGACTTCAGCTACCAGGACGTCCAGGCGCACGTCACGGACTTCCGGGGCATCGAGGACTCCCTCGGGCTGCCGCACATCCCGATCTCGATCAACGAGTACGCCTCGCCCGGGCAGGTCGACGAGCCGAGCATCGGCGTGCACTACATGGCCGCGTTCGAGCGGGCCGGCATCCACGACGCCGAGCGTGCCTACTGGTACGAGGCCGGCACGATGGACGGGCTGCTGTACAACAACCTGCCGACGGCGTCCTACTGGGCGTACAAGTGGTACGGCGACCAGTCCGGCAACGTCGTCCAGACCGTCCCCCAGTCGTACCTCGACGGCGTCGCCTCGTACGACGCGAGCCGGAAGCAGGTGAACGTCGTCTTCGGCGGTGACGGCGGCACGAACACCGTCAAGGTGAACGGGCTCGCCGGGCTCGGCAGTCAGGTCTCGGTGCAGCTCTCGTCGACGAACACCACGGGTCGCACGACGAACCAGGCCGCGCCGAACCTGCTGTCGACGACGACCTACCCCGTCGTCGACGGGTCGATCTCGGTCCCGGTGTCGAACATGGACGCCGTCGCGGCGTACCAGCTGCTCATCACCCCGACGTCCGGGACGCCGACGTACCAGCAGACCTACGAGGCGGAGAACGCGACCGTCGTCAACGCGAGCCGGCTGTCCTCGTCCACGGCGTCGAACGGCGGGTACGTCGGCCGCATCGACGGGAACGGTGACGCGCGGACGGACAGCTTCGTGGACTTCCTGGTCGACGTGCCGACCGCCAGTTCCTACACGATGACCATCAAGTACGCGAACGCCACCGGTGCGACCGCCACGCAGGGGCTCGCCTCCGACGGCGGAGCCTTCTCGACGGTGAGCTACCCGCCGACCACGTCCGGTTGGGGCAACCCCACCGGCAGCGTCGACGTCACGGTGCAGCTCCGGGCCGGGTACAACGTGATCCGACTCGCGAAGGGTTCGCCGAACTACGCCGGCGGCACGGGCTACGCCGAGCTGGACAGCATCCACCTGCAGTAGGGGCGGACGGACGGGAGGCGCGGTGCCGGTCGGCACCGCGCCTCCTGTCCGTCATCCGGTCACCTCGCGGGCCGTGGGCGGTCCGACGGGGCTGCCCACCGTCGGGCCGGCCGCCGTCCGGCGACCGCTGTCGGTCCGGGCCGCCGTCCGGCGACCGCTGTCGGGCCGGCCGCCGGCCGCCGTCCGGCGACCGCTGTCGGGCCGGGCCGCCGTCCGTCGGCCGGCCCTGCGGGTCAGACGAGTGCCGTGAAGGACGCGTCGCGGACGAGCAGCGTGGTCGCGCCCTCCTCGACGGCCTGGTCGTGGTCGCTCGACAGGCCGAGCTCCCACGCACCGCCGCCCGGCTTCTCCGGCAGCGTGAACTCCACCGTGGTCTCGGACGCGTTCAGCAGCACGGCCACGGTGTCGTCGCCCTGCGCGAGCACGAGGATCACCGCACGGTTGCCGCCGTCGGCCCAGTCGCCGTCCTCGAAGCCGTTCGCGTCGGCGCGGAGCACCGAGACGGTCGACGCCGAGTCGCCGGGCGCGGTGCGGTACCACTCCGGCCGGAGCGCCGGGTGCGCGGCACGGAAGGCGATCGCGGCCGTCGTGAAGGCGAGCAGGTCCTGGTCGGCGGCAGCCCAGTCGAACCACGAGATCTCGTCGTCCTGGCAGTAGGCGTTGTTGTTGCCGCCCTGCGAACGGGCGATCTCGTCGCCGCCGAGGATCATCGGGATGCCCGCCGAGAGCAGCAGCGTGCCGAGGAAGTTCCGGCGCTGGCGGTCGCGGTAGTCGTTCACCGCGCCGTCGTCGGTCGGGCCCTCGATGCCGCCGTTGAACGACGTGTTGTTGCTCTCGCCGTCGTTGTTGTCCTCGCCGTTCGCCTCGTTGTGCTTCTCGGCGTGCATCGTCAGGTCGGCGAGCGTGAAGCCGTCGTGCGCGGTGACGAAGTCGACCGAGCAGAGCGGGGAGCGGCGCGAGCCCTCGTACACGTCCGGCGAGCCGAGGACGCGCTGGACGGCGTCGCCCAGGGTGCCCTCGTCGCCGCGCCAGAACGCGCGCAGGTCGTCGCGGTACTTGCCGTTCCACTCGGACCAGTCGGCCGGGAAGCCGCCCACCTGGTAGCCCGCGGTGTCCCACGGCTCGGCGATCATCTTGACCTCGCGGAGCACCGGGTCCTGGTGGATGATGTCGAGGAACGCGGAGTGCTTCTCGGCCTCGCCGTCCTGGCGGGTCAGCGTCGTGGCGAGGTCGAAGCGGAAGCCGTCGACGTGCATCTCCTCGACCCAGTAGCGGAGCGAGTCGGTGATGAGCCCGAGCGCCGACGGGTGCGACACGTTGAGGCTGTTGCCCGTGCCGGTGGTGTCGAAGTAGTTCGCCTCGTCGCCCTCGACCAGGCGGTAGTACGAGGCGTTGTCGATGCCCTTGAAGGACAGCGTCGGGCCCATGTGGTTGCCCTCGGCGGTGTGGTTGTAGACGACGTCCATGATGACCTCGAGCCCGGCGGCGTGCAGGGCCTTGACCATCTCCTTGAACTCGGCGACCTGCTGGCCGGCCGTGCCCGAGGACGCGTACTCGTCGTGCGGGGCGAAGAAGCCGATGGAGTTGTAGCCCCAGTAGTTGCGGAGGCCCTTGTCGGCGAGGGTGGAGTCCTGCACGAACTGGTGCGTCGGCAGCAGCTCGACGGCGGTGACGCCGAGGTCGGTCAGGTGCTTGATCGCCGCCGGGTGCGCGAGGCCCGCGTAGGTGCCGCGGATCTCCTCGGGGACGTCGGGGTGCTGCTTCGTGAAGCCCTTCACGTGCACCTCGTAGACGACGGTGTCGGCGTACGGGGTGCGGAGCTGCGTGTCGCCGTCCCAGTCGAACTCGCGGTCGGCGACGACGGACTTCGGCATGGCGCTCGCCGAGTCGGTCTCGTCGATCTGCTCGGGCGACTCCATGTCGTGCCCGAAGAGCGCCTGGCCCCACGTGTACTCGCCGTCGATCGCGGTGGCGTAGGGGTCGAGCAGGAGCTTGGCGGCGTTGTGGCGCAGGCCGTTCGCCGGGTCCCACGCGCCGTGCACGCGGAAGCCGTAGCGGGTGCCGACCGCCACGTCGGGGACCACGTCGTGGAAGGTGTACCCGGTGCGGTTCCGCAGCTCGGTGCGGTGCTCGGTGCCGTCCTCGTCGAACCGGCAGAACTCCACCCGCTCTGCGGTGCTGGAGAAGAGCGCGACGTTGGCGCCGCCGTCGACGAGCGTGACGCCGAGCGGGGTACGGGAGGAAGTGGTCATCATGCCCTTCTAGTGGTGGGCGACTGTGCTCCCGCGCGACCGGCGTACCCCGGGGCCCGCGCTGCTCCTCCGAGGGGCCGGTTCAGTGGCCGACCGTGACGACGCGTCAGTGCCCGACGGTGACGACGAGTCAGTGCCCGACGGTGACGACGAGCGCGTGTGCGAGCAGGGCGACCGCGAACAGGGCGATCCAGGCACCCCCGACGGCGATGCCGGCGATCGCGAGGCCGCGGCCGTGCTCGCCCGTCCGGTGGATACGCACGAGGGCGACGATCGAGACGACGAGCCCGACGACGTTCGCGACGAACGCGAGGACGAAGCCCGCGATCGCGAGCGAACTCGTCCGGTCGACCCGCGGCGCGGGGGCGTACGGGTCGGTGGGCAGGGGATGGGCGTGGTCGGTCACGGTCGTTCCTCTCGTCGTGGGCGGGCGTCCCGCCGCTGTCCTCCGAGCCTCGTCCTTGAGTCGTCGCCGGGGTGAGCTTCGGGCGGATGACCGGGGTCCACCGTGCGGACGAACCCGGGGTCCGCCGGTCGGAGGAGCGATCTCGCGGTAGGTTCCCGCCATGACCGACTCCCTCCGCGCACGCTCGGCGCCGCCCCGTCCCGCGCGCCGGACGGACGAGGCCCGGCTGCTCCTGGCCGGTGCCGTGCTGTCCGTGCTCCTCGCGGCGGTGCTGCAGCGGGTCTTCTTCGTCGTGACGAGCGAGCTGCAGCTCCGCACCGGCGAGGTCGTGATGGGCGTCCTCGGGTTCGTGGTGCCGCTCGTGCTCGTGCTCGTGGCGCTGTCGCGGGTGCCGACCGACGCGGTGGGACGTGCGGTGGCACTGGGCCTCGCGACCCTCGCGAGCACGGTCCTGGTGGTCGGCCTGTTCCTCGACGGGGTGGCCTGGCTCGTCGGCGGGAGCCTCGGCTGCGCCGCGCTCCTCGCCGCGTGGCTGCTGGTCCACCGCGCTCCACCGGTCGCCTGGCTCCTGCTCGTGGCCCCCGCGGCGGCCATCGTCGGCCTCGGTCTGGTCGGCATCCTCGCCCGTGCGGTCTTCGACGCCGCCCCCGACGCGCGTCCGGTCCTGTGGCAGGTGGAGGGCGTGCTCGCGGTGCTGCTCCCGCTGGCCGTGACGGTGGGCGGGGCGATGCTCGTGCCCCGCACCCGGCGGGGTCGTTCGTCGTCCGGCCCGCCGGACGCCCCGGTCTCGCGGCGGTCCTGACCGCGTCCGACGACGCGCGTCGTCGGCCTGTTCCGGTGAGCAGGCCCCGGGTCGCGCAGGGCGGCTGACGGCGCGACGAGGGTGCGGACGGGAGGCCCGTGGCGGCGCCGCCACGGGCCTCCCGTCCGCCGTCCTGTCCGGGGCACGCCGACGGGTGCCGATGTCCGCGCCGTCGCGTACCATTCGAACACACGTTCGAACGGGAGGTCGAGATGATGCTGACGCACGAGGTCGCCACGGTGTGGTGGGAGCGCGGTGTGCCGGACCGGATGGTGTGGCGCGAGCGGCGCTGGCGGGTGAGCGACAGCCCGACGCGGCTGACCGCCACGGCCGAGTTCCTGCCGTCCGCGATGACGCACGCGCCCGAGCGGACCGTGGGGTGGCGGTTCCAGGTGAGCGCGGACGGGGACGCGGTCGTCGTCGACATCGTGCCCGAGGGGGACGGGTGGGTGGTCGCGCGGACCTGGCGGTGACCGGCGGCGTCGGGGCTGCCCGCTCGCGCCGACCTGGCGGTGACCGGCCGTTCGCGGGGCTACGCGCTCGCGCGCCAGACGACCTCGGTCGGCAGGATCAGGCCCCGCGGTCCGTCGTCGGTCCCGGCGATCTGCTCGAGCACCTGGCGTGCGGCGTGCTCGCCCAGGGTGCGGGCCGGCTGGCGCACGGTCGACAGCGGCGGGTCGCAGCGGAGGGCCCAGGCGCTGTCGTCGAAGCCGACCACGCCGACGTCTCCGGGGACCGAGCGACCGGCGCGCTGCAGGACGTCCATCGCCCCGGCGGCCACGGCGTCCGATGCTGCGAACACGCCGTCGACGTCGGGCGCGCGGTCGAGCAGCTCGCGCATGCCCTCGACCCCGGCGGTGTAGCTGAACAGGGGATTGCGTGCGACCAGGTCGGGGTCGAAGCGGTCGCCGAGGGCGGCGGTGAAGCCCTCCAGGCGGTCCTGCCCTGAGTCGCGGTCGAGGCCGGACGCGAGCATGCCGATGCGCCGTCGGCCGGTGTCGACCAGGCGTCGGGTGATGGCCTCGGCGGCGGCGCGGTTGTCGATCGCGATGTACGAGGTGTTCGCGGCGTCGGACGGGTGCCCGACGAAGCACGCGGGCAGCCCGATCTCCTCGATCGCCCGGGTCACGGGGTCGCCGTCGCGGGCGGAGAGCACGATCGCGCCGTCGACGAACCCGCCGCGCAGGTACTCGACCACGCGCTCGTTGTCCCGGGCCGAGTCGACCATGATCGTGACGAGCTGCTGGTCGGCCTCGGACAGGACGGCGTTCGTGCCGATGAGGATGTTGCCGATGTTCGGGTCGTCGAGCACCTGGACGCTCGGCTCGTGCACGATGAGCGCGACCGCACCGGAGCGACGGGTGACCAGGCTGCGGGCCGCGGCACTGCGGACGTAGCCCACCCGGCGGACGGCTGCCTGGACGGCCTCGCGTGCCTCGGCGGAGACGTAGGGCTCGTCGTTGAGGACCCGGGAGACGGTGCCGCGGGAGAGCCCGGCCTCGTCCGCGACGTCCTGGATCGTCGCACGGGAGCGCGCGGCTCGGACGTCGGTCATCCCGCAAGCGTATCGGCGCGCGCGGCGCGGCCGGGTGCGGGGTCGCGGGGCCCCGGCCGGGGCCTGCGCCMCGCCCTGCCTSRGCGCCCTGCGCACAACCGGAAGCACCTCGCGCCGTGGTTCGCCGTGGCGCGACGYGCTCCCGGTTGTGCGGGAGCACCCCGCACCGCGGGGTGGCGGCGCAGCACCGCGCCCGGCCGGCTCCGAGCGGCGCCGTGTTGACAGCCACCGCGATCTGGTGTTCACTCTGGGAGCGCTCCCAGAACCCTCCGATCACGATCGGTCGGCGCAGTCTGGGAGCGCTCCCACACAGCAGTACCTTCGCCGTCGAAGGGGTCCATCGCGACCGGACGGCGCAGACCGCCACGACCAGCGAGGACCACCGTGACCACCACCCTCCCGGCACCCGCCACCACGGCGCTCGGGCTCGGCTCGACCGGACTCGCGTTCGGCTGCGACTACAACCCCGAGCAGTGGGACCCCGAGGTCTGGGTCGAGGACGTCCGCCTGATGCGCGAGGCCGGCGTGAACCTCGTCGCGATCAACATCTTCGGCTGGTCGCACGTCGAGCCGCACCAGGGCGAGTACGACTTCGCCGCCCTCGACCACGTGATCGAGCTGCTCCACGGCGCGGGCATCGGCGTCGACCTCGGCACCGGCACCGCCTCGACCCCGCCGTGGCTCACGACCGCCCACCCGGAGGTCCTGCCCGTGGTCGCCGACGGCACCACCCGCTGGCCCGGTGGCCGCCAGGCGTTCTGCCCGAGCTCCCCGGTCTACCGCGAGCACGCCCTCGCCCTGGTCCGCGCCACCGCCGAGCGCTACGGCGACCACCCCGCGGTGCAGCTCTGGCACGTGTCGAACGAGCTCGGCTGCCACAACGCACACTGCTTCTGCGACGTCTCCGCCGACGCCTTCCGCGACTGGCTCCGGAACCGCTACGGCACGCTCGACGCCCTCAACGCCGCGTGGGGCACCTCGTTCTGGAGCCAGCGCTACTCCGCCTGGGAGCAGGTCCTGCCGCCCCGCGCGACCCTCTCGTTCACGAACCCCGGGCAGACGCTCGACTTCGACCGGTTCTCGTCCGACGAACTCCTCGCCCACCACCGTGCCGAGGCCGCGGTCCTGCGCGAGCTGAGCGACAAGCCCGTGACGACGAACTTCATGGTCGCCGCGCACATCACGGCGCTCGACTACTGGTCCTGGGCCGACGACATGGACGTCATCGCGAACGACCACTACCTCGACCACCGCCTGCCCCGCCCGCACGCCGAGCTCGCGTTCGCCGCGGACACCACGCGCGGTCTCGCGAAGGGCGGCCCCTGGCTGCTCATGGAGCACTCGACCGGCGCGGTGAACTGGCAGCCGCACAACGTCGCGAAGGACCCGGGGCAGATGCTCCGCGACACCGCGACGCACATCGCCCGCGGGGCCGACGGCGTCTGCTTCTTCCAGTGGCGCCAGTCGGTGCAGGGGAGCGAGAAGTTCCACTCGGCACTGCTCCCGCACGCCGGGACCGACTCGCAGGTCTGGCGCGACGTCGTCGCGCTCGGCGCCGTCGTGGAGCGCCTCGGTGAACTCCGCGGTTCCCGCGTCGTCGCCGACGTCGCGGTCGTCTTCAGCTGGGAGGTCCAGTGGGCCGCCGACACGGAGGCGCACCCCACCACCGCGCTCCGCTACCTCGAGCAGGTCCACGCGTTCCACGCCTCGCTGACCGACCTCGGGCTCACCGTCGACGTCGTCGCGCCGGGTGCGCCACTCGACGGCTACGGCGTCGTGGTCGTCCCCGAGCTCTACCTCGTGCGTGACGAGCACGCCGCCGCGATCGCCGAGCACGTCGAGCGCGGGGGACACGTCGTCGTGACGTTCTTCAGCGGCATCGTCGACGAGACCGACCGGGCTCGTACCGGCGGGTACCCCGGGGCGTTCCGCGACCTGCTCGGCGTCCGCGTCGAGGAGTTCCGCCCGCTCGCCGCCGGGCAGACCCTGGCGCTGTCGGACGGCACCCGGGCGAGCACCTGGTCGGAGCCCGTGGCGCTGCGCGGCGCCGAGACGGTGACGTCCTACGCCGAGGGCCCCCTCGCCGGTTCCCCCGCCGTCACCCGCAACACGCACGGAGCGGGCAGCGCCTGGTACGTGTCCACCGTGCTCGAGGACGCCGCGCGGGCCGAACTGCTCCGCCGGGTCACCGCGGAGGCCGGCGTCGCCCCCGACCCGCAGGCCGAGCCCGGCCTCGAGGTCGTCCGTCGCCGCGACGACCGGCACGAGTGGGTCTTCCTGCTCAACCACTCCGACCGCGAGGTCGCGCACACCGTGGCGGGCCACGAGCTCGTCGCCGACCGGCCGGTCGACGGCACCACCGTCGTCGCCCCGGGCGGCACCCAGATCATCCGTACCGAGCACACCCCCGGAGCCCGCTCATGACCACCACCACCCAGTCGCGCCGCGCGGCCCGGCCGACCCCAGGCGGGTCGACCGAGCGTCGGCGTCGAACCGGCGGGAGCTCGCGGTACCGCGGCGCGATCGCGATCTTCGTGCTCCCCTTCGCGGTGCTCTTCGCCGCGTTCTACCTGGCACCGATCCTCTACGCCGTGTGGGAGTCGCTGCAGAAGATCGAGCGCCAGGGCACGTTCGGCGCCCCGACGCAGGTGTTCGGCGGCCTGAGCCAGTACGTGCTCGTGTTCCAGGACACCGAGTTCTGGGGTTCGGTCCTCCGCGTGCTGCTGTTCGGTGTCGTGCAGGTCCCGGTGATGCTCGGGCTCGCGCTGCTGTTCGCCCTGCTGCTCGACTCCCCGCTGCTGCGCGGCAAGCGGTTCTTCCGCCTGGCGTTCTTCGCGCCGTACGCGGTGCCGGGCGTCATCGCCGCGATCATGTGGGGCTACCTCTACGCCCCCGACCTGTCGCCGTTCTCGTTCCTGACCTCGAACGTCGACCTGCTCTCGGCGAGCACCGTGCTCTGGGCGGTCGCCAACGTCGTGACCTGGGTCTACGTCGGCTACAACATGCTCATCATCTACTCGTCGCTCCTGGCGATCCCGACCGAGATCTACGAGGCGGCGAAGCTCGACGGCGCGTCCCAGATGCGCATCGCCCTGTCGATCAAGATCCCGATGGTGGTCCCGGCGATCATCCTCACCGCCGTGTTCTCGGTGATCGGGACCCTGCAGCTCCTGACCGAGCCGACCGTGTTCCGCCAGTTCACCTCGACGATCACGTCGACGTTCACCCCGAACATGCTCGTCTACTCGACCTCGTCGGTGCCGAACTTCAACCTCGCGGCGGCGTTCTCGGTCGTCCTCGCCCTCGCCACGTTCGTCCTGTCGATCGGGTTCCTCCGACTGACCCAGCGGAAGGCCGCCGAATGACCGTCAACGCACCCTCCCGACGCGACCTCGTCGCCGACGCGGGCCGACCGCTCGAGCCGAACCGCGCCTCCCGTCCGCACCAGCGCGGAGCGCGCGGTCCCCGCGAGAGCGTCATCTCGCGCAGCGCCGCGATGCTCGTGATGGGCGTCTTCACCCTGTACTTCCTGCTGCCGATCTTCTGGCTGCTGGTGTCGTCGACCAAGACGGCCGCGAACTTCAACACGACGTTCTCGCTGTGGTTCAGCGCGACCTCGGTGCAGGACTTCCTCGGCAACCTCGTCGAGCTGTTCACCCGGCAGGACGGCGTCTACCTGCGCTGGATGGCCAACAGCATCGCGTACGCCGGGGTCGCCGGACTGCTCGGGACCGTGCTGTCGGCGATGTGCGGCTACGCCCTCGCGAAGTACCGGTTCCGCGGCCGCGAGGCCCTGTTCAACGTGTTCCTCGGCGGCGTGCTCGTGCCGGCGACCGCGCTGGCCCTGCCGCTGTTCCTCATCTTCAGCCAGGTCGACCTGACCGACACGTTCTGGTCGGTGTTCCTGCCGAGCATCGTCAGCCCGTTCGGCGTGTACCTGTCCCGGCTGTTCGCGGCGTCGAGCGTGCCGGACGAGATCATCGAGGCCGCGCGCATCGACGGGTCGGGAGAGATCCGGACGTTCTTCACCGTGGCGGTGCGGCTCATGTCGCCCGCGCTCGTGACGATCTTCCTGTTCCAGTTCGTCGCCGTGTGGAACAACTTCTTCCTGCCGCTCGTGATGCTCCGGGACACGTCGCTGTTCCCGGTCACCCTCGGCCTCTACACGTGGAACTCGAGCGTGAACCAGTACCCGGACCTGCGCACGCTCGTGCTCATCGGGTCGTTCGTCTCGATCATCCCGCTGCTCGTCGCCTTCCTCTCCCTGCAGCGCTTCTGGCGGTCCGGCCTCGGCGCCGGCGGCCTCAAGTAGCGCGAACCGGCCACCGGCCACCGGCGCCCGGCCCCGGCCACCGGCACCCGGCCCCGGCCCCCGGCCCCCGCCGCTGGCCCGGGGCACCCGGACCGGCTCAAGACCCTCCCGACGCACCACCCCTCACATCCGAACGGAAACAGCATGAAGACAACGAAGTTCCTCAGTGCAGCCGCGATCGCCGTCGCGGCGACCGTCGCCCTCGCCGGCTGCAGCGCCGGCGGCTCCGGCAGCAGCGGCTCCGACTCCGCGGCGTCGAGCTGCAAGCCCTCGGGCGGCAAGGTCACCCTCGACTTCACGACGTGGGTGCCGAACATGGACAAGGTCGTCGAGATCTGGAACAAGGAGAACCCGGACATCCAGGTCAAGGTCTCCATCGTCGCGAACGGCAACAGCGGCACGTACCAGAACTTCTTCAACCAGCTGAAGGCCAAGCAGGCGCCGGACATCGGCCAGGTCGAGTACGACTCGCTGCCGGCCTTCCGCGTGCAGGGCGGCCTGCAGGACATCGGCGCGTGCGCCGGGGTCGCCGCCGCGAAGAAGGACTTCTCCGAGGGCCTCTGGAACCAGGTCACCTTCGGTGAGTCGAAGTCGGTCTACGCCGTGCCGCAGGACTCCGGGCCGATGGCGCTGTACTACCGCAAGGACCTGTTCGAGCAGGCCGGCATCCCCGTCCCGACGACGTGGGACGAGTACGCCAAGGCCGCCGAGGAGATCAAGGCCAAGGGCGGCAACATCACGAACTTCGCCAAGGGCGACGTCAACCAGTTCGCCGGGCTCGTCTCGCAGGCCGGCGGCCAGTGGTTCTCGAACACGGGCGACCAGTGGGACGTCAACCTGACCGACAGCGCGTCGAAGAAGGTCGCCGACTACTGGCAGGACCTGATCGACAAGAAGCTCGTCAACACCGTCCCGAGCTTCACCGACCAGTGGAACGCCGCGTACGACAGCGGCCAGGACTGGACCTGGGTCTCCGCGGTCTGGGGCGCCAACACCATCTCGAGCGGTGCGCCGTCGACCTCGGGCAAGTGGGCCGTCGCCCCGATGCCGCAGTGGAAGTCGGGTGACAGCAAGTCGGCCGCGTGGGGCGGCTCGTCCAACGTCGTGTTCGCGGGTGGCAAGCACCCGGCCGAGGCGTCGAAGTTCCTCGTCTGGCTGAACACCTCGACCGAGGCGCTGTCCGCCCTGAACAAGGAGGCGAACCTCTACCCGGCGTCCTCGACCGGTGCCGACCTGCCGGCGCTCACCGAGGGCCTGCCCTTCTACGGCAACCAGAAGATCTACGAGGAGTTCGCCTCGGCCGCGAAGGACATCCAGCCCTTCACCTGGGGCCCCACGATGACGCAGACCTACGCGGACGTGTCGGACGGCTTCGGCCAGGCCGCGTCCGGGCAAGGCACGCTCACCGAGGCGCTCGAGAACGGGCAGTCGAAGACGATCGCGGCGCTCAAGGCGCAGTCGATCCCGGTCAAGGGCTGACGCGCTGACGCGCTGACGCGCTGACGCGCTGACGCGCTGACGCGCTGACGCGCTGACGCGCTGACGCGGACGGGAGGCACGGTGCCGGCTGGCACCGTGCCTCCCGTCACGTCGTGGGTCGCGCGGGAGGCGCCGGTCGCGTCCGTCGTGCGGGTCGCGTCCGTCGAGCCGGCTGGGCCCGTCGTGCCGGCTGGGCCCGTCGTGCCGGCCGCGTCCGTCGTGGCTAGGGGCTGGTCGTGCCGCTCGTCGCCGCCGCCCCGAACAGGCCGAACCCGAAGACGAGCATGACCACGAGCAGCACGGCCCACCCGGCCACGATGATGCCGTTCAGGATGATCCCGGTGATGGCCATCCCTCGACCGGCCGGCTCCTTCCGGATGCCGACGAAGCCGAGGACCAGCCCGATCACCGGGACGATCAGCGTGAACCCCGCGACGATCGACACCAGGCCGAGCACCATGCTCGTGATGCTCAGGCCGCGCGGCGGAGCGGGCTGGTATGCGTTCACGACGACCTGCTGCCCGTACGGCTGACCGTACTGCTGCTGGCCGAACTGCTGGCCGTGCTGCTGCTGCCCCTGCTGCTGCGTCCCCGCGGTCTGCTGCCAGGCCTGCTGCTCGGGCGTGGTCGGTCGTCGGTCGTCGTCGCTCATCGTGATCCCCTCGTCGTGATGGTCCCCGCACCCTACCGGCAGCCGACGACGTCGCGGCGGTCGGACGGTCGGGCGGTCAGACGGTGAGGGCCGCCGCGAGCCCGCGCACGAGCACCGTGCGAGCCCGTTCGGTCGCGACGCCGTCCGGGTCGCTCCACGCCGCGCGGCCGAGACCGTCGATCAGGGCGAGCACGGCGTCCGCCACCACCTCGGCGGGTTCGGTCAGGCGCACGCCGGTCCGGGTCGTCCACCGTTCGACCCCGGCGGCGACGCCCTCGCGCCAGACCCGTCGTTCCTCGGCGACCAGGACGTCGTCGTCCGCGAGTGCCGGCCCGCTGACCGCCTCGAGCAGCAGGAAGCGCTCGGGTTCGGCGCGGACGAGCTCGAGCCACGCGGCGACGGCTGCGTCGAGCGCCCCGGCGAGGTCGGCATGGGCGTCGGCGGCCGCGAGCACCCGGGGGAGGACGTCGCGTGCCTGCCGGTCGAGCAGCGCGACGACGAGGTTCCGCCGCGCCCCGAAGGCGTAGTGCACGACACCGTGCGCGACCCCGGCCCGCTCGGCGACGGCACGGGTCGTGAGCGCGTCGAGGCCCCCGTCGCGCACGACCAGCGCAGCGGCGTCGAGCAGCTCGTCGCGGCGCGCGGCGCGGCTGCGGTAGGCGCGGGGTCCGGGTCCAGGGGGCATCACAGGCAGCGTACGGCCCGTGCCCAGGAGCGGACGGGAAACTCGATCTGGCCACACGGCCGAATCAAGGAGGAGACCCGATGCCGATCATCGTCCGACCCGCCGCCGCGCACGAGCTCCCGGCAGTCGCCACCGTCCTGGCCGAGGCCTTCGCCGACGATCCGGTGCTGCACGCGTTCCGCCCCGCGCGCCCGGGCGAGGACCGCACCGCCGTGCTCACCGGACTGTTCGCAGCGCTGATCCGCTCGGTCCCGGAGCGCTGCCGCGCCGTCGACGTCGCGGTCGACACCACCTCAGGGGGTGTGGTGGGCGCGGCGTTCTGGGAAGCCCCGCGTCCGCACCCGGGCAGTGTGCTCGCCTTCCTCCGGCAGGCACCCGCGTTGCTCGGAGTCCTCGGTGTCGGGGGTGCCCTCCGTGCCCTCCGGCACCTGCGTCGGATGGACCGCGCCCGTCCGGACGCACCGCACTGGTACCTCGCCGAGATCGGGGTGTCCGCAGCGGCCCGCGGGCAGGGCGTCGGCGGACTGCTGCTCGAGCACGCGCTCGACCGCGTCGACGGGCAGCGTCGGCACGCGTACCTGGAGTCGTCGACCCCGCTGAACCGTCGGCTCTACCGGCGGCACGGGTTCGGCGAGGGCGCGCCGATCACCGGTCTCGGCACCGCGGCCCCGGTGTCGATGTGGCGTCCGGCGGTGTCCTGAACCGCGAGCGGCGACCCGGACCGGTAGGCGTACGCCCACCCTCGCGCCGCCGTTCCACCCGCCTTCTGGGGGTCGTCGGCGAGGCACCCGGACCGGCCCCGCCTCCGAATCACCGGCAACCACAGCCGCTGATCAGGGGGCACCATGCTCGCGACCCTCCCGGACCCCACCCGGACCACCCTGCCGTCCCGCACGACGACCCTCGACGCGCCGCCCGCGACGCGCGTCCCGCCCTCGACACCGGCGACCACCGACGACGGGCGCCTCGTCGGTCGGGTCGCGGCCGGCGACGACCGGGCCTTCGCCGAGCTCGTCCGACGGCACCACGGTCTGGTCCGCGCGGTCGCGGCGGGCATGCTCGACGGCTCGTGCGACGTGGACGACGTGGTGCAGGACACCTTCGTCGCGGCCTGGCTCCACCTCGCCGACGTCGTCGAGGGCGACGCGATCGCCGGGTGGCTCGTGACGACCGCCCGGCGACGGAGCGTCGACCGGCTCCGCGCCGCCGCGCACCGCCGTCGGGGCGAGGCGCCGGAGGAGTCCGTCGCCCCCGTCGACCACCGCCCGGAGGCCGTGGTCGAGCGCGCCTCGCTGGTCGCCGCAGCCCGGCGGGCACTCGCCGCGATGCCGCCCCTGCAGCGGCGGTGCTGGGAGCTGCGGCACGTCGACGGGCTCTGCTACCGGGACGTCGCCGAGGTCGTCGGGCTCCCCGCGTCCACCGTGCGCGGGCTGATCGCCCGTGCGCGGGCGCGGCTCGACGCGGAGCGCAGCAGCTGGCGCTGACGCGACGTCGGCGCTGACGCGTCGGTGGCGCAGATCCGTCGCCGGCGCTGACGCGACGTGCGCGACCGGGTCGCGACCACACGACGGACGGGAGGCGCGGTGCGGGCCCGCACCGCGCCTCCCGTCCGTCCGGTGGTCGCGTCGGACGCTAGGCGACCGCGATCTCGTTGGGCACGCCGGGCAGGGTGTCGCTCGAGGCGACCACCTCGCCCGAGGTGAGGTCCACCGCGTGCACCCGCTTCGTGGCCGGGTCGGTGACGTAGGCGACGTCGCCGACCACCTTCAGCGCGGGGTGCGCGTCCTGCCACTCGGCCGGTCCCTCCCACGCGGCGATGACGTCGATCGTGTCGAGCGCCGCACCGGTCTCGGTGTCGAAGGTGTGCAGCGCGCCGTCCGAGCCGAGCACGACGGCCTCGTCGCTCGGACCACGGGCGAGGTCGCGGAACGTGAAGCCGACGCCCTCCGGCATGTCGACGACGCGGTACTCGCCCGACTCGGCGTCGATCATCGCGACCTGGTCGAGCAGGTAGCCCTCGCTGTCCGGGTCGTCGTTGTAGTCGCCGACCGCGACCGAGCTCGTTGCGGTCGTGAACAGGTTGCCGGTGCGGCCGTACGCGGTCGGGGCGTCGATCTTCGAGAACGCGCCGTCCCGGTACACGAGGGCGCCGTCGGTGCAGCCGAAGACGGCGACCTCGTCGCGCACGGCCCCCTCGCCGTGGACGCCCGGGCACTCCTCGGAGCGGGCGGTCTCGGTGCCGTCGGCGTCGAGCGCGCGGACGCCCGAGCGCGACTCCTCGGTGCCGATCGTGGTGAGGAGGGTCCCGTCCTCGAGCTGGATGGCGACGCCGTGGTGCGGGGCCTCGGACGTCGTGGTCTCGACGTCGGGCAGGGTGTCGCCGTCGAGTTCGTCGTGCTCGAAGACCGTCACGTCGCCGGAGCCGTCGGCGAAGAGCGCCGTCGTGTCGCCGTGCACGACCGCGTGGCCGCCGGTGTCCGCGGGGAAGACCGCGTCGGTGAGCGCGGGCTCCGCGGCGGTGTCGAGGACCCGGAAGCCGGCGGGCACCGTGACGAGCACGTGCCGACCGTCGCCCGCGGGGTTGACGCGGGTGAAGCCCTCGATCGGGTCGTCCGACACGACGCGGAGGTCGCGGTCCAGGGTGAGCAGGCCGCCGTCGTAGGTCAGGACGACACGGTCGCCGTCGGCGGACCGGTCCTGGCGGTCGGTGTCGGAGCCGGCGTCGGTGGAGCCGGCCGAGCAGCCGGTCAGGACGAGGGCGGCGGCGCCGAGCAGTGCTGCGGGCGCGAGTGCGGTGCGGAACGTGGTCATGCCTCTCACTGTACTGATTCTCATTCTCATTTGAAAACGGACAGGCCGGCGACGATCGACGCGGTGTTGGCCCGCATCATGCCGAGGTACGTCGCGGCCGCACCGTCGGCGGTCAGGGACTCGGTGGCGAGGGAGCGGATCTCGACGTGGACGTCGACCTCGTCCGCGAGGACCTCGGCCAGGCGTGCGGGCTGCGAGAGGTCGGCGAAGATCGTCGGTACCCCGGCCTGCTCGATCGCGTCGGCGAGGTCGCGGAGGTCCGCCGCGCTCGGCGAGGCCAGGGTGGTGCCGCTCGGGATCACCGCGCCGACCACCCGGAAGCCGTACCGGTCGGCCAGGTAGCCGAACACGTGGTGGTTCGTCACGAGTGCCCGGCGCTCCTGCGGGATCGTCGCGAAGGCCTCGGTCATCTCGTCGTCGAGGGCGGCGAGCTCGTCGAGGTACGCGTCCGTGCCGGTCGGCTCGATGCCCACCTCGCGCAGGTCGGTGTCGAGCGCGCGCACGACGTCGGCCATCCGGGTCGGGTCCGTCCAGATGTGCGGGTCCGGACCGCTCGCGTCCTCGGTCGTCCACTCCAGGGCCTCGACCGCGTCCCCGGCCGTGGTGACCGGGACCCCGTCCTGCTCTGCGGCCTCGACGTGGCGGGACACGCCCTCCTCGAGCCCCAGGCCGTTCTCGACCACGAGGTCGGCGGAGCGGAGCCGCGCGGCCTCCTGCGCCGAGACCTCGAAGGAGTGCGGATCGGCGCCGGCGGGCATGAGCACCATCACCTCGGCCGCGTCGCCGACGACCTCGGTCACGACGTCGCCGAGGACGTTCGTCGTCACCGCGACGAGCGGGCGGTCGGAGCCGGGGGAGCTGCACCCCGCCGTGCCGCCCACGAGCCCGAGGGTGACCGCGACCGCGACGAGCGCGCGGGACCGGCGCGTCACAGCCCGACCTCGGCGAGGGCGGTCGGGGCGACGGGCAGGTCGATCGTGCGGGTGACCCGGGCGCCGTCGGCGAAGTCGACCTCGTGCACCCGTGCCCCGGACGCGTCGGCCACGTAGGCGCGCTGGCCGTCGAGTTGCAGCACCGGTCCGGCGGCGGGGTCGACGAGCGGCGCCGTCGTGGCCACCGCACCGGTCGACGCCGTCACGACGACCACGCGTCCGGCGTCGTCCACCGCGACCACGTGCCCGTCCTCGTCGTCCACCGCGGACACGGCACGCAGCGGCCGCTCGGTCGGCACGAGCTGCCAGGTGCCCTCACGGCTGTCGAGCAGCCAGAAGCCGGTCGTCCCGGCGAGGCCGGCGACCGTGGGGCGGCCGGCGCGGGCGGCGAAGGTGGTCGGGCGCTCGGCGCCCGCGGGCAGCGCCACGGTCTTCGTGGACCCGTCCTCGCCAACGACCACCGCGCCGTCCGCGCAGCCGACGACCGCACCGGCCCGGGTGACGATGCCGCCGGCCGGGTCCGCGCAGGCCTGGGGGGTGCCGGTCGGTGCGCCCTCGGCGTCGAGCAGCTGCACGCCCTCGGGGGTCCCGGCGACGAGTCCGTCGGCGGTCGGGAGCAGGACCGTGGCCGCGACGCGGGCGGTCTCGACGACGTCACCCTGGCCGAGCGCTGCGCGGTCGAGTGCGACGGCCTCGCCCCGCTCCGGCCACGTGATCGTGGTGGTCGTCTCGGAGGAGTGCACCTCGACCGGGCCGCCGCCCGCGAGGGTCCCGACGACCCGGGGCTCGGCGGCGTAGTAGTGCGTGTGGTCCCCGTGGTCGACCGTCCACGCGCCGCCGTCCAGGACCGTGGTGCGCTCCGCGGTGGTCGTGACGAGGAACCGTCCGTCGGTCGCCGAGTGCGTCGGGGCGTCGACGCGGTCGAGTCCGGTCGCCTCGCCGCTGAGCAGGTCGTGCACGGCGGACGCGCCGTCCGGCCCGACGGCGAGCAGGCGGACCTGCGGCTCCTGGGCCTCGCTCGCACCCGCGACGTAGCCGTGCGGCTTCGCGGTGCTGCTGCTCGTGGAGCCGGAGCCGGAGCCGGAGCCGGAGCCGGGTCCGGTGCCGGAGCCGGCGTCGGTGGTCGAGCACGCGGCGAGTCCGAGCGCGAGGCCGATCGTGGCCGCGGTGGTGGTCAGGGCGCGGGCTGCGGGCCGGCGGGTCCGTGGGGTGGTGGTCGGATGGCGCATGGTGCCTCTCGTGGTCGTCTCTCGTGGTGGTCGGGTGGGTGTGGTCGTGTCAGACGGGGACCGGCTCGGTGCTGCGTCGTCGTGGTGTGCGGCGCACCAGGGCTGCGGCGCCCTGCGACACGGCGACCCCGGCGACCGCGACGCCCGCGATGCTCGCGCCGGCCGCGGTGCCGAGGTGCCAGGACACGAGCAGGCCGACGGCCACCGCGGCCGTGCCGACGAGGGCGGCGAGGAGCATCGTCGAGCCGACGTGCCGGGTCCACGCCCGTGCCGCCGCGGCCGGGGCGAGGAGCAGCCCGACGACGAGCAGCGTCCCCACCGCCCGGTACGACGCGACGACCGCGAGCGTGACGAGGGCGATGAGCACGACCTCCGCCAGCCGTGGGCGGAGACCGAGCGTCGCCGCCTTGCGGGAGTCGAAGGCCGTGGCGGTGAAGGGCCGGTGGAAGACCGCGGCGACGACGAGCGCCACCGCGACCGCGACGGCCAGTCCGCCGAGGTCGGTGCGGGTGACCGCGAGCACGTCGCCGAACAGGATCGCCGTGACGTCGGTGGCGAAGGACCGTGACGACGAGACGACGATCACCCCGAGCGCGAGCATGCCGACGAACAGCAGGCCGATCGAGGTGTCGTACGACAGGCGCGCCCGACGCCGGAGCGCCCCGACGCCGAGCACCATGACCCCCGCGCTGACCGCGGCACCGAGGACGGGCGGGAAGCCGGCGAGCGTGGCGACCGCGACGCCCGGCAGCATGCCGTGGGCGAGCGCCTCGCCGAGGAACGCCATCCCGCGCACGAGCACCCAGGTCCCGACGACCGCGCAGAGCACCGCGGCGAGGGCACCGCCGGCGAGGGCCCGCAGCATGAAGTCGACGGAGAACGGATCGGTCAGCCAGGTCACGGTCGACGACGCTACATGAAAATGACTATCGATACTGATAGGCTCCACAGGTGCCCACAGCCCCCGACACCCGTGCCGCCGCCCGTGCCGGCACGTCCGCCGGTACCCGTGTCGCCGCCGGTGCCGACCGGGCCGTCGCGGTCCGCGGGCTCGTCGTCCGGCGCGGTGACCGGACCGTGCTCGACGCCCTCGACGCGACCTTCCCCGCCGGCGTCGTCACCGCGCTGACCGGCCCCAACGGCTCCGGCAAGTCGACCCTGCTCGACGCGCTCGCCGGAGTGGTGACGCCGTCCGCCGGGGCCGTGACGGGCCTCCCGTCCTCCGGTGCGGCGTACGTGACGCAGGCCGTCCCGCCGACCGCCCTGCCGCTGACCGTCCGCGCGACCGTCGCGATGGGCCGCTGGCGTGCCCGCCCCTGGTGGCGGCCGTCGACCCGCGCCGATCGCGCCGTCGTCGACGAGCAGCTCGACCGGCTGCGGATCGCCGACCTGGCCGACCGTCCCCTCGACGAGCTGTCCGGCGGGCAGCGTCAGCGTACGTTCGTGGCCCTCGGTCTGGCGCAGCAGGCGTCCGTCCTGCTCGTCGACGAGCCGACCGCCGGTGTCGACGCGGCGTCGGCCGCACTCGTCGTGGCGGCGCTGGCCGACGAGGCCGCGCGGGGTGTCGTCGTCGTGCACGCGGCGCACGACCAGACTGCGATCGCAGCCGCCGGCCGTATCGTGACTCTCTGCTGACGGGCACGCAACGATTGCCTGTTGCGATTATCGCAAGTGCGGTAGAATCTCTCCATGGGCGAGACCATCGAGCAGCGGGTTGCAGCGGTCGTTGCTGAATCAGGGCTGGCCAAGTCCGACTTCGCGGAGGCCATCGGCCTCGACGCGAGCAAGCTGTCGAAGTCGCTGTCCGGGCGCCGACGCTTCTCGTCCCTCGAACTGGCGCGAATCGCGGAGGTCGGCCGGCGGAGCGTCGATTGGCTGATCACGGGGCGACCACCGTTCCGCCCGGTGCTGGCCCGACGAACGCGTGCGGTGGGAGTCGAGGACTCGGCTGGTAGCCAGGTCGTCGAGCGCCTCGTTTCGGCCGTCAGAGGTCTCAACGAGTTGGGGAGGCCCTTCGCGCTACCGGTCCTTCCGCGCCTCGACTCGCGATCGAGTTGGTACACGGTGGAGGTCTCTCGGATGGCGGCCTCGTACGTCGCGCAGATCGATCAGCCCCTCGGTGCGCTCTCGACCAGCCAGATGATGGCGGCCGTGGAACAGCATTTCGGTGTCGTAGTACAGGTGGCGGAGCTGCCCGCGGGTATCGATGGTCTGTCCTACGAGGACGATGATGCACGCATCATCGTCCTCGCTCCGACGAACCAACCACTTCGTCAACGTTTCACGCTCGCTCACGAGGTGGCGCACATTGCGTTCGGGGACGCCCGTCAGGGTGTTCTCGAAGAACGCATGTGGGAAACGAAGACCAACGAGGAGAAGCGCGCGAACAGCTTCGCCGCAGCGTTCCTCGCGCCTGCGCACGAGATCAAGAACGTCCTTGCCGGGCAGGCAGCGGAAGACGTGTTCCCCTCGCTGGTCGAGCACTTCCAACTCTCGCCGGACGCGATGGCCTGGCGTCTGCTGAACGAGAGATTCATCGATGACAACACCTGCGAGCAGCTCCGAGGGGTCAGCGCTCGTTCCGTCTACATGAATCTCGGAAAACCTGCTGAGTACGTGGAGCTCTCGACGGCATCGCAGGAGCCTCGACCCGCTTGGCCGATCGTGAACGCTTACGTCGACGCGTATCGGAACGGCGACATCACCGCGAAACCGGTGGCGAAGTTGCTCGGCTGGGGTGTCAAGGACGTCGAGGACTTCTTCGCGCTCGAGGACGTCGAGACGAAGGGTGCCACGCCGGAAGCGCCTCAGGTCTGAACATGGCGATCCACTGGTTTCCCGACAACTCGTTGATCTGCAACTTCGCAGCGGTCGACGAGCTCGAACTCCTCCAGGCGAGCATCCACGGTGCGGGAAAGATCGTCGAGGCGGTTCGGTACGAGATCGAGCGTTCGATGCACCGTGTGCCGAACCTGACGAAGTTGCCGGTGGCCGACTGGTTCGGGGAGCCGATCGACTTCGTCGATGAGGTGGATCAACGAGCAATTGAAAGCATACGAAAGTATCGTTTTGGTGGCGAGGAAGACCGCCCGCTCGAGCACCTCGGCGAGAGCCAGACACTGCATCTCCTCCGCACCCGGCCCCAGTACGCCGGGAGTGTGTGGATGAGTGAGGACAGAGGGGCACTGCGCGTGGCAAAGACCATGGGGATCGTGGCGAGGGACAGTCGCGCGGTGATCGAGGAACTCGTGGCAAACGGTGAGTTGACAGCGCAGCGTGGTTTCGAAGTCGCGGTCGCGATGGATCGAGCTGATCGGCCGTTCCTCCGGATGCCGACGTCTGCTCGCGATCTCATGTGACGTCAGCCCCACGGGGTGCCGCGTGGCGGCGCTGGCCGACGAGGCCGCGCGGGGTGTCGTCGTCGTGCACGCGGCGCACGGCCCGGTCGCCGTCGCGGCGGCGGACCGGGTCGTGACACTGGGCTGACGTCAGGGTGACGGAGCGACGGGCTCGACTACCGGCCGTGCCGTTCGCCCTGCCGTCCGAGCCCGAGTGCGACGACCAGGCAGGCGAGCCCCAGCGTGACGGTCGCCGAGGCCACCGCGGTGAGCGGCCGGGAGCCTGGGCTGTCGGCGGTGACGAACGCGGTGATGCTCAACGCGACGCCGACGCAGGAGAGCGCGAGGCCCAGGATCCGGAGTACTGCTCGCGTGGCCTTCATGACGTCCTCTCGTGTCGGCGGAGTGCCGGCCTGACCAGCGTGTCGGTCGAACGAGAGGGCCGCAATCGATATTGAAAGTTGTCATACGAGAGAGTCGAGCGCGGCCCGCGCCGCCGCCACCACGCCCGCGTCCGTCACGAAGTGCGCCGAGCCGTCGTCCCCGGTGCCCATCGGCACGCCGTCGTGCCCACCGCCCGACGATCGCTTCGCCGACAGGTGCACGGCGGCGACCCCCGCGGCCACGAGCACGGGGACGTCACCGGGCGTGACACCGGCGCCCGCCATCACCTGGACCGGTCCGGCGGCCTCGACCATGCGGGCGATGGTCGCAGACCCGGCACGGGCACTCGCCGCGCCGCCTGAGGTCAGGACGCGCGTGAAGCCGAGGGCTGCGAGCGCCGCGGCCGCTGCGACCGGGTCCACCGCGTGGTCGACCGCGCGGTGGAGCGTGACCTCGGCGGCGGCGCTCACCGACCGGGCGGCATCGACGAAGCGGCGGAGCGTGTCCTCGTCGAGGGTGCGGTCGGGGCGGAGCGCACCGACGACGACACCGGCGGCGCCGGACCGCAGGACGGTGCGGACCTCGCGTTCCATGAGCGCGACCTCGTCGGGCTCGTGCACGAAGCCGCCAGGACGGCAGCGCACGAGCGCGTGCGCTGGGATGCCGGTCTCGTGCACGGTCTCGACGAGCGCCTGCGACGGGGTGAGTCCGCCGAGCTCGAGCCCGGTGCACAGCTCGACACGGTCGGCCCCGGCGTCACGCGCGACGAGCGCCCCGGCCGGAGCGGTGACGGCGATCTCGAGCGCCACCGGTCCTCCGGCGGGTCGGGCGTGCGTGGCCGGGGCGTCCGCGGGGGCAGTGGTCACGCGATGGCTCCGAGGGGTTCGTTCGACGGCGGGATGATCCGGGCGCGCAGGTCCGGCGCCTCGGGGAACTCCCGATCGTAGGGGAACATCGGTCGGACGATCCGGTGGTGCCCGAGCCGTTCGAGGTCCTGGTCGACCCCGCCCGGCGTCAGCGCGAGCATCCAGTCGGCGGCCATCGCGAAGAGCTCCGGCTCGAGGTACCCGATCTTCACGACCACGACGTCGGCCTCGCGCGGGGCCAGGTCGAGGTCGGTGAAGTCGTGCTCGTGGTGGTACGGCTTGCGGCGCTCCGTGAGGATCGCGAAGACGCTGCCGACCTGCAGCACGACCTCGGTCCCGGCGTCGCGGTCCCCGTGCTTGATCGCGTGCACGCGGCCGGTCATCGTGATCGGCCCCGCGTGCACGGCGTCGACGGCCGCCCCGGCCGTGACGGTGACGGTCGCGCCGACCCCCGCGGCGACGGCGGTCGCGACGGCTGCGGGCCCGGGCACGCTCGCGTAGAGGACGACCGGGCCGGCGGGGTCGGCGAACTCCGGGCGCTCCAGGACACGGGTCAACCCCCACGTCATGTCGCCCGAGCCGCCCGCGGTCGGGTTGTCGCCGGAGTCGGAGAGGAAGTACGGCCGCGCGGCACCGGGGGCGAGCGCGGCGTCGAGGCACGCGTCGAACGACCCGGTCGGCGCGACGAACACGAAGTCCTCGCGGACGTCCCAGAACGCCTGCGCGAGCCGTTCGGCGCCCGCGGCCACCGCGGCCTCGTCCCACCCGGTGACGACCGTGACGGCGCGGTCGCGGGGCTGGTCGGCCCACGCGTAGCCGACCCAGATCGCGGCGTCGAGCACGCCCTCGGTCTGCTCGACGAGCGGCACCTGCGCGTACAGCGACGCCGCGGGCTCGATGCGCGTCGAGGTCTGCTCGCCGGGGAGCAGGACGGGGATCGGCACCCAGGCCTTCACGGGTCGCTGCGACCCGACGGGCCGGGTCGTGAGCACGTCGACCAGGTTGCGGACCGCGCGCTCCTTGGTCTCGAGGGTGTCCTCGTGGGGTGCCATCCGGTAGCAGGTGACCAGGTCGACCTGGTGCGCGAGCTCGGCCGTGACGTTGCCGTGCAGGTCCATGGACGCCGACACCACCACGTCCGGGCCGACCACCGCGCGGATCCGTCCGAGCAGGTCGGTCTCGGCGTCGTCGAGCCCCTCGACGACCATCGCGCCGTGGATGTCGTACCAGAGCCCGTCGACGTGCTCGGCTGCCACGATCGCGCGCAGCCGCTCGACGATCTCGCCCGCCAGCGCCTCGTACGCCTCACGCGCGACGACCCCACCGGGCAGCGCGTGCCCGATCAGCGCGCCACGGAACGCGGCGCGGTCGGCCAGGTCCGCCAGGAACGGGTACCGCGCGACGACCTCGTCGCCGCGGTCCGGGTGGAACGCCGGCGCCAGGGTCCTGGTCGGCGTGAAGGTCGACGTCTCGATCGCCAGCCCGGCGATCGCGACCACCGGCCGACGCGTCGGCGCGCCGTCTGCCGACGCGGCCGACACTGCGGTGGATGTGGTGCTGCTCGTCTTCGTCTCAGACACGGACGCTCCTGTTCCTGGTGGTCGACTGGGGGATCGGGGCGGACAGCTCCTGCAGCGTCGCGGCCAGCCCGCGCTGCAGGGCGAACTGCCCGGCCCCGACGAGACCCGCGTCCGCGCCGAGCGAGACACGCTCGATGGCGAGGTGCTCGGTCATCAGCGGGTGGCAGCTCTCGTACAGCTGGCTCCGCACGGCCGCGACGAACGGGTCGAGCGTGGAGAGGATGCCGCCCAGGTAGACGGCGTCCGGGTTGAAGAAGTTCACGTTCGCGGCGAGGACCTCGCCGAGGTAGCGCCCGGCCAGGCGGACCGCGCGGGTCGCCTCGGGATCGGCGTCCGATGCGAGCCGGACGACGTCGGCGGTGCTGGTCACGGGAGCACCGGCGGTGGACAGGATCCGCACGAGCGCCGCCCCGGACGCCACGGTCTCCAGGCAGCCGGTGTTGCCGCACGAGCACGGGGTGTCCCCGGCGGCGTCGATCCGCACGTGGGTGATGTCGCCCGCGGCCCCCGTCGACCCGCGGTACAGCCGCCCGTCGATGACGATCCCGGCACCGATCGCCGACCCGGCCTTGACCGTGATCGCCTGCCGCCGGCTCGGGTCCTGCACGGTCTGCTCGCCCGCGGCCATGCAGTTGGCGTCGTTGTCCACCGCGGCCGGCACCCCGAAGCGCTCCTCGAGCCACGAGGCCACCGGGAAGCCGTTCCACCCGGGCATCCGGCTCGGCAGGTCGACGACCCCGGCCTCGACGTCCACCGGGCCGGGCAGGCTCAGCCCGACGCCGTGCAGGCCGGAGCGCCCACGGGTCTCGGCGAGGTCCTCGAGCAGCGCCGCCAGGCGCTGCAGTGCCGACGCCGGGCCGTCGGAGAGCGCGAACGGGACGTCCGCGACCGACTCGAGCGCGCCTCCCGGCAGGACGACGCCGATGCGCGCGTGCCCGCCGCCGACGTCGGCGGCGACCGCGTACTCGTCGACGCCGCCGATCCGGAGCACCTTGCGGGGGCGCCCGCCCGTCGAGACGTCGGTGCCCTCCTCGGCCAGGATGCCGTGGCTGATGAGCTGCGCGACGACGTGCGAGACGGTCGACGGCGCGGCGCCGAGCAGCTGCGCGATCTCGGTCCGGCTGGACGCCTGGCCCGAGGCGACGAGCTCCAACACCCGTGAGCTGAGGTCGGCCACGACTTTCTCCAATCAGGCACGAAGCACGACCGATCCGGCCGCCTACCAGGAACTCTAGGAGGATTCGCCGCGCTTTCGCTTTCGTCCGTTCGGCAGAAACAGACTATTTACACGAGAACAATTGTTTCTCCAACGACTTTGGCCATTGACTGTGCGCACCCCGACGTCCTCGCCCGACCGACGTCCCCGCTCAAGGAGTCCACATGATGAAGCCCCGTCGCTGGGCACTGCTCACCGGAGCCGCACTCGCGGTGAGCGCCCTGCTCGCCGGATGTTCCGGGGGCGGTTCCGCCGCCACGAACACGAAGTCCGACGCGATCAACTACGCCCTGCCGGCGAACTTCACGCCGAACTGGATCCTCCCGATCGGCACGGCGGCGCACCTCAACACGAACAACGGCTCGATCGCGCAGTCGCTGTACGAGCCGCTCGTCGCCTACGACGGCTCCACCGGCAAGATCGCCTGGAACAAGGCGGGCTCGGTCGCCACCGCAGCGGACTTCGCCAGCGACGGGAAGAGCGTCACGATGACGCTCGGCGACCGGCACTGGTCGGACGGCAAGCCGATCACGAGCCGCGACGTCGAGTTCTGGTTCAACCTGATCAAGGCGAACAAGGACCAGTGGGGCTCGTACTCCGAGGGCAAGGCACCGGACGACTGGACCTCGTTCACGGCCGTCGACGACACGCACTTCACGATCACGTTCGACAAGGCGTACAACAGCGACTGGATGCTCGCCAACCAGCTGAGCCACATCATCCCGCTGCCGCAGCACGCCTGGGACAAGACGAGTGCCAGCGGGACGGTCGGCGACGCGGACCGCACGGCCGACGGGGCGAAGGCCGTCTGGAAGTACCTCAACACCGCCGCCGGCAAGATCGCCGACTACGCGACCGACGACCTGTGGAAGACCATCTCCGGCCCGTACGGCGTCACCGCGTTCACGACCGCCGGCAAGGTGCAGCTCACCGCGAACAAGCAGTACGACGGGGGCGAGAAGCCGTCGATCACGACCGTCAACCTGCTGCCGTTCACGACCACCGACGCCGAGACGAACGCCGTCCGGTCGGGAGCCGTCGACTACGGCTACATCAACGCGACCGACCTCGACCAGAAGGACTCCTTCACGTCGAAGGGCTACGACGTGGAGCCGTGGACCGGGTGGGCGATCACCTACATGCCCTACAACTTCAACAACCCGACGATGGGCCCGGTCTTCCAGCAGCTCTACGCCCGCCAGGCCGTCCAGATGTCGATCGACCAGGCCAGCCTGTCGAAGGTCGTCTTCAACGGCACCGCCACCTCGACCTACGGGCCGATCCCGCAGGCGCAGGCGTCCGACTACGTGTCGAGCACGCAGAAGGACAACCCGTACCCCTTCAGCACGTCGAAGGCGAAGGCGCTCCTCACCAGCCACGGCTGGACCGAGCAGGGCGGCACGATGGTCTGCACCGACGCCGGCTCCGGCGACGACCAGTGCGGCGCGGGCGTCGCGGCGGGCACGAAGTTCACGATGTCGGTCCTGTCGCAGTCCGGCTCGACCGTCACCGACAACATGATGAGCGCCATCCAGTCGTCGCTGCAGAAGACCGGCATCGGGTTCACGATCAAGACCGCCCCGGTGTCGAGCGTGCTGTCGCAGACCCCGACCTGCACGAAGGACGAGGCCAGCTGCGACTGGGACCTGTCGTTCTTCGGCACGGCGGGCAGCTGGTACTTCCCGGCGTACCCGACCGGTGAGTCGCTCTTCCAGACCGGCGGCTCGGCGAACTTCGGCTCGTACTCGAACAAGCAGGTCGACGCCCTCATCGACGCGACCACCACGTCGACCGACGCGGGTGCGGTGCAGGACTACAGCGCCGCCGTCGCGAAGGACCTGCCGGTGATCTGGCTGCCGAGCCCGGACTACCAGATCTCGGTCGTCAAGCAGGGCCTGACCGGGTTCGAGCAGGACTCCCTCGCGAACTTCCACCCGGCCCAGTGGAAGTGGAGCAAGTAGGTCGCTGACGCGACCGGACGGTCGCTGACGCGACCAGACGGCCGGGAGGCGCGGTGCGGGTCSGACCCGCACCGCGCCTCCCGACCGACCCAGGCCCGAACCCGACCAACGGAAGCCGCATGACCACAGTCCTCTCCCTGGCCAGGCGGGTGCTCCAGGCACTCGTCGTGGTCCTCATCGTCACCATCGTCGTGTTCTGCCTGCTGCACGCGCTGCCGGGCGGACCCGCTCGCGGGGTCCTCGGCGTCTCCGCGACCCCCGCCCAGATCGCCGCGTTCAACCAGGCGCAGGGCCTCGACCAGGCGCTGCCGGTGCAGTACCTGCGGTTCCTCGGGCGGCTGCTCAGCGGGGACCTCGGCACCTCCTTCACCCTGAACGAGCCGGTCGCGCAGCTCATCCGCGAGCGGCTGCCGAAGACGCTCGTCCTCACCGGCCTGTCCGCCGTCGTCGGCCTCGCGATCGCGATCCCGGTCGGGATGTGGCAGGCGGCCCGCCGCAACGGAGCGGTGGACTACACGGTCACGGCGCTCGCCTTCGTCTTCTACTCGACGCCCGCGTTCTTCCTCGGCCTCGTCCTCATCGTCGTGTTCACCCAGCAGCTGCCGTGGCTGCCGTCGCAGGCGCCCACCGGCACGACCCTCGCCGAGGTGTTCCAGGACCCCGCCGGGCTCGTCCTGCCCGTACTGACCGGTGCCCTCGCGATGATCGCCGTGTTCAGCCGGTACATGCGCGCCGCGACGCTCGAGAACCTGCAGGAGGACTACGTCCGCACCGCCCGCGCCGGCGGGGCGTCGACGACGACGATCCTGCGGCGGCACGTCCTCCGGAACTCGCTGACGCCCGTGGTCGCGATGCTCGGCTACTACCTGCCGGTGCTGTTCGGCGGCGCGCTCGTCACCGAGCAGCTGTTCAACTACCCGGGCATGGGGCTGCTGTTCTGGAACGCGGCGCAGTCCTCGGACTACCCGACGCTGCTCGGCTGCGTGCTCGTCATCTCGGTCGCGACGGTCGTCGGGTCGCTGCTGGCCGACGTCGCGCAGACGCTCATCGACCCCCGGGTGAAGGCCGGTCGCGCATGACCGGCACGCCCCGACCCCGCACGCGCCGGTCGCGTGCGACCGGCACACCCCGACCCCGCACCGTGAAGGCAGGTCGCGCATGACCACCGTCCAGATCGCCCCCGAGGCCCCCGGCGCGCCCGCCGCGGTCGCCGCCACCGGGTTCCGCCTCGCCGCCCGCCGGTTCCGCCACAACACCCTCGCCGTGGTCGGCCTCGCCGTCATCGTCGTGATCGTGCTGTTCTGCTTCGTCGGCCCGTTCCTCTACCCGACCGACCAGACGCACACGATGCTCGAGCAGGCGAACCAGGCCCCGAGCGCCGCGCACTGGCTCGGCACCGACGCCGTCGGCCACGACGTGCTCGGCCGCCTGATGTACGGCGGCAAGGTGTCACTCACGGTCGGCATCGCGGCGGGCGTCCTCGCCACCGTCGTCGGCACGCTGTGGGGCTCGGTCGCCGGCTACGTCGGCGGGTGGGTCGACGCCGTCATGATGCGCGTCGTCGACGCCGGCATCGCGATCCCGGCGCTCTTCATCCTGCTCGTCATCTCGGCGATCACCACGCCGGGGGTCGGCGGGCTCATCGTCATCCTCGGCCTGGTGTCCTGGCTCGTGCCGTCCCGGCTCGTCCGCGCCGAGACCCTGACGCTGAAGAACCGCGACTACGTGCTCACCCTGCGCGCGATCGGCGGCTCCCACGCCCGCGCGATCGGCAAGCACCTGCTGCCGAACTCGGTGTCGACGATCGTCGTCGCCGCGACGTTCCAGGTGGCCGACGCGATCCTGCTCGTCGCCTACGTGTCCTACCTGGGCCTCGGGGTGCAGCCGCCCGCGACGGACTGGGGTGGGATGCTCTCGGCGGGGCTCACCGCCGCGTACTCGGGACGGTGGTGGCTGATCGTGCCGCCGGGTCTCGCCGTGATCCTGGTCGTCTGCGCGTTCAACGCGGTCGGCGACGGGCTCCGGGACGCCTTCGACGTGAGGGGACGGGGATGACCCACCTGCTGCAGACCACCGACCTCGGGGTCGTGTTCACCACCGAGTCCGGACCGGTCGACGCCGTCCGCGGCGTCTCGCTGACCGTCGCACCGGGGGAGACCCTCGCGCTCGTCGGCGAGTCCGGCTCGGGCAAGTCCACCGTGGCGCTCGCCGCGATGGGGCTGCTGTCCGGGAACGCGACCGCCACCGGGAGCGTCGAGGTCGCCGGCCACCAGGTCGTCGGTGCCGACGAACCCACCCTGCGCGCACTGCGCGGCAGCACCGTGTCGATGGTGTTCCAGGAGCCCGCGACCGCGCTCGACCCCCTCACCCGGGTCGGCGCGCAGATCGCCGAGGTCGTCCGGAACCACCGGCAGGTGTCCGCCGCCGAGGCCCGCGCCGAGGCGGTCGCCCTCCTCGACCGGGTCGGCATCCCCGACCCCGCCGAGCGAGCGCGGTCGTTCCCGTTCCAGCTGTCCGGCGGGCAGCGACAGCGCGTCGTCATCGCGATGGCGATCGCGAACGCGCCGCAGCTCCTCATCGCCGACGAGCCGACGACGGCGCTCGACGTGACGGTGCAGGCCGAGATCCTCGAACTGCTCCGGGCGCTCGCCGCCGACACCGGTACCGGCGTGCTCCTCGTCACGCACAACATGGGCGTCGTCGCGGACTTCGCCGACCGGGTCGCCGTGATGCTGCAGGGCGAGGTCGTGGAGACCGGGAGCGTCGAGGACGTCCTGCTCCGTCCGCAGCACGAGTACACGAAGCGGCTGCTCGCCGCGGTGCCGCGGCTCGACACCCCGGAGTCGCTCGCGGTGCGGGAGCGGGTCGCAGCACCGGGGGCGCCGGGTGCGCCCGGTACGGCTCCGTCGAGTCCGGTCGCGTCGGGTGCGGTTCCGTCCGGTGCGGTTCCGTCCGGTGCGGTTCCGTCCGGTACGGTTCCGCCCGGTCCGGCTTCCTCCGGTGCGGCCGGGAGGCCCGGTGCGGCCCCGGTGGTCGACCTGCGGGACGTCTCGGTGACGTTCGGGCGCGGGGCTCGCGCTGTGCACGCACTCCGCGGGGTCGACGTCGCGGTGCACGCGGGCGAGACGGTCGGCCTGGTCGGCGAGTCCGGCTCCGGCAAGTCCACGGCCGCGCGGGTCGCGCTCGGCCTGGTCGCGCCCACCTCGGGCACGGTCGCGCTGTTCGGGCAGGACCTACGCCGGACACCCCGTCGCGGCCGACGGTCCCTGCGCTCGGGCATCGGCGTCGTGCTGCAGGACCCGGTCGCGTCGCTCGACGCCCGGATGTCGGTCGGCGAGTGCATCGCCGAACCGCTCGCCGTGCACCGCCGCGGCACCTCGGCCGCCGACCGCCGCCGTCGGGTGGCCGAGGTGCTCGACGCCGTCCGGCTGCCGAGTGCACTGGCCGACCGAGCTCCCCGCGAGCTCTCGGGCGGACAGCGGCAACGCGTCAGCCTGGCGCGCGCGCTCGTGCTGGACCCGCGGCTGCTCGTCGCCGACGAACCGACCTCGGCGCTCGACGTGAGCGTGCAGGAGACCGTGCTCGAGGTCCTCACCGACCTCCAGGCAGACCTCGGGTTCGCCTGCCTGTTCGTGTCGCACGACCTCGCCGTCGTGCAGCACTTCGCCGAGCGGGTCGTCGTGATGCGCCGCGGTGTCGTCGAGGAGCAGGGCACCACCGACACCACCCTGCTGCACCCGACGACCGACTACACGCGGCGCCTGCTCGCCGCGGTGCCCGTCCCCGACCCGGTGCTGCAACGGCGGCGCCGGACGGAGCGCCTGGCGACCCTCGCCGCGGTGGCCGGGTGACCGCCGCGATCGCCGGCGTCGACGTGGGCGGCACGAACACGAAGGTGGTGCTGACGACCGGGGACCTCGACGTGCTCGACCGCGTCGACCTGCCGACACCCGCGCACGACGGCGGTGCCGAGATCACGGCGGCGGCGCTCGACGCGGTGGCGGTGCTGCTCGACCGGCACGGCGCGACCCTGACCGGTGTCGGGGTCGGGGCCGCCGGGGTGGTCGACACCACCACCGGCACGGTCCTGGTGACGGGCAACTCCTTCACCGGCTGGGCCGGCTTCGGCGTCACCGACGCGGTGACCGGCGCGCTCGGGGTCCCCGCGACGCTCGACAACGACGTGAACGCGTTCCTGCTCGGCGAACTCGCGACCGGTGCCGTGGCCGGTGAGACCGACGTGCTCGGCATGACGCTCGGCACCGGGGTCGGGGGCGCACTCATCCTCGGTGGTGCGCTCTTCGCCGGACCCCGTGGCGCGGCGGGCGAGATCGGGCACGTGCCCGGGTTCGGCGACGCCCGGTGCACCTGCGGCCAGGTCGGCCACCTCGAGACGATCGCCGGTGCCCGGGGCATCGCCGACCGGTACGCCGAGCGGTCCGGGCGCCGGGTGTCCGCCCGTGAGGTCGCCGACGCCGCACGCGCCGGGGACCCCCACGCCGCCGAGGTCTTCCGCACCGCCGGGTGGGGGATCGCCCGCGCTGCACTGCTGACCGCGGGGATCCTCGACGTGACGACGGTCGTGCTCGGCGGCGGCATCACCCGGTCGTGGGACCTCCTGGCGCCCGCGGTCGAGGCCGCGATCGCCGCGGAACCGCCCGTCAGCGGGGCACCGATCCGACTCGCGCGGTCGGTGCTCGGGGCGGACGCCGTGGCCCTCGGTGCCGCGGCCCGGGTGCGTGCCCGGCTCGGCGCGACCAACCCGGTGCGATAGCCGGGGGCGCCGGGGCGGTCGGGTCCGGTCCTGTGGCGCGGTGCCTGGTGCGCACTGCCCGGTGCCCGGTGCCGTGTCGGTGGAAGTGCGGACTGGTGCACCCCCAGGACGAGGGACAGGATCGACTTCAAGTTGCACCCTGCAACGCTGCAGGGTCCTGACCGAGGAGTCACCATGAAGCACACCCTCGCCGTGGCGTTCGCCGCCGTGGCCGTCGTCGCCGGCGGTCTGACCGTCGCCATCCCCGCCTCCGCCCTGCCCGCCGGCACCGAGGTCGTCGGCGGCGAGAAGGCCCCGACCACCACCTGGGCCGTCCAGCTCGAGGCGTCCGGCGGCACCATCCCGTCCGGCTACGTCACCGGTTGCACCGGCGAGCAGATCAGCGCCTCGTGGGTGCTCACGGCCCGCCACTGCATCGACGGCATCGGCTCGATGAACGTGTACCACTCGAACTCCACCGTGAACCGCGGCACCCCGGTCGCCGTCGACCGCGTCACCGCCGCACCCGCCGGGGACATCGCACTCGTGCACCTGCGCAGCTCCTACACCCTGTCGACGTACGCGCCCCTCGACCTGACCGCTGCGGCCAAGTCCTCCGGTACAGGCGTCGTCCAGGGCTACGGCCTGCGGGCGAACGCGCAGCAGTCCGACGGCCTGTACCAGGCGACGGTCTCGCTGACCGGTGCCTCGCGTGACGCCTACAGCGGCAAGGCCCAGCACGTCACCGGCGTCACCGGCGCCTCGAACCACGGCGACTCGGGCGGCCCGCTCCTCGTGAACGGCCGGGTCGTCGCGGTGTGCTCGACCGGCGACAGCGCCGACCCGGGCGCGAACACGCAGGCCGGCTCGAACTACGCGCTGCTGTCGCAGTCGTCGTCCTGGATCCGGTCCACGGCCGGGCTCTGACGCGGGCGGTCCGTCGACCGCGTCCTGGAGGCGCGGTGCCAGCTGGCACCGCGCCTCCATGCCGTCAGGAGTCGCCGCTGCGGCGCGCGTGCCTCCCGGGAGGACCCCTTGGGCGATCCTGTGCCGAACTTCAGCATGGGGCTGTACCCCGAAAGCAGTACCACTGCGGAATCGTTCGATCCCGGGCCGACACCGGCAGCAGTGCTCCCGGATGTCGACGTACCCCTGCCCGGCGAGCGGCCCCGAACGGGGGCCACGGGCGAAGAATTTCCTGTGACCCGCTTTCCCTACGCTCAGGCCCGTGCTCTCCAGGGGAGGGCGGAGCGTTCTCGGGTTCGTCCCGTTGCAGTAGTAGGGGAGTCCCATGTCGGGGCGTTCTTCGCGAGCCGGTGTGCTCGCTGGGGTCATCACGTCGAGTGCCTTGGTCGCTGGGCTGCTGGTGGGCGTGCCGGCGCATGCCGATCCGGTCACGGCGACGTCGCCGACGGATCTGCCGGCGCTGCCGTCGTCGCAGGGTGACGACCTCCACGCGGGCT
>NZ_MCIG01000111.1 GCF_001705035.1 Curtobacterium sp. UCD-KPL2560
TGAAGATTGCTCCGAAAAGGGGTGCATTCCGGAGTGGACCGGCGTACGGTACCGTCAACCACTCTACGTGCGCAGCCGAGATCAGGAGGTGGGCGCATGGATCAGCCGTTGCGCGACCCCTGGCGCGCGATGCTCCGGTACGTCCTCGCGGGCGCCGGGGCTCGCACCGGGGCCGGAGCAGCGGGAGCAGGCGCCGGAGCGGGAGCAGGCGCCGGAGCAGCGGGAGCCGGTGCCGGCGCGGGCACCACCGAGCGGACCGGCGCGACGACCTGGTCCACGGTGGAGCCCACCGTGCCGGTCACGCCCTGCACGAGTCCGCCGACCAGGCTGCGCTGCTGGACGCCCTCGGCGGAGGCCGGACGGGCACCGAGCACGAGCGAGAGCAGCACGAGGGCCGCGGCGACGCCGACGCCCGCGAGGACGTACCGGAGCATCGCGCGCCAGGGGTCGCGCAACGGCTGATCCATGCGCCCACCTCCTGATCTCGGCTGCGCACGTAGAGTGGTTGACGGTACCGTACGCCGGTCCACTCCGGAATGCACCCCTTTTCGGAGCAATCTTCAAGAAAGGCCGGACGTGGTCTCGATCTTCAACGCCCCGACCCGCAACCTCGACGTCGTCACGCTGCACGAGGTCCTCCGTCTGCGTCAGGACGTCTTCGTCGTCGAGCAGGAGTGCGCCTACGGCGACATCGACGGCCGCGACCTCGAGCCCGGCACGCTGCAGTTCTGGGCCGGTCAGGGGTCGGTCGACGCCACCCTCCGCCTGCTCCGCGAACCGGACGGCACCGAGCGGATCGGCCGGGTCGCCACGGCCCGGCACGCGCGTGGGCAGGGCCTCGGTGCCCGGCTCATGGAGGCCGCGATCGCCGAGTCGCGGTCGGGCTCGATCGCGATCCACGCGCAGGCGCACCTCGAGCAGTGGTACAGCCGGTTCGGCTTCGTGCGCTCCGGGGACGACTTCGTCGAGGACGCGATCCCGCACGTCCCGATGACCCGCACGCGCTAGCCGCCTCCCCCGTCACCTCGGCGCGGGTGCACCCGTGCCGGGGTCAGGCCCGCCAGCGCCGGAGCTCGTCGAACGAGCGGCCCTGCGTGGCCCGGTCGGCCACGAGTCGCTCGAACACGATGTTCGTCTGGGTCGTGGCCACCGCCGGGTCGCCGCTGAGCTCGTCGGCCACGAAGTCCCGGAGCTGCTCGGTCGACGTGCAGGCGATGTGCACGAGGAAGTCCTTGTCGCCCGCGAGGAACGACACGTCCTGCACGACGGGCACCCGGAGCAGGCGCTTCGCGAAGTCCCGGAGCTCGTGCCGGGCGGCGGCGTGCACCCGCACGGAGACCATCGCCTCGATCGCGAACCCGAGCCCGGCGACGTCGACGTCCGCGCGGTAGCCCCGGATCAGCCCGGCGTCCTCGAGCGCACGGACCCGGGTGAGGCAGGTCGACGGTGCGACGCCGACCTCGGCCGCCAACCGGTTGTTCGGGATCCGGGCGTCGGCGGCCAGGGTCCAGAGGATGCGCTCGTCGACCTCGTCGAGTCGCGGAGCGGGGGTGGCACGGCGGGCTGGGCGGTCGGACACGCACCGACGGTACCGCGGGCCGCGCCGTCCGCCCAGCGCGGGCCGACCGCCGGGGGTGCGCCGCGCCTCCCGGCCGCTGCCCGTGCGACGTGCGCCGCGTGGCGGACGCGGTCCGCGCCGGACCCGCTCCGTCACATGGCGAGCGTCATGCCGACGACCGCGACGGTCATCGCGAAGACCTCGCCGCTGCGCACCGCGCGACGGTCCTCACGGGCCCACTCGTGGCGGAGCAGCCAGCCGCTGAAGGCGCAGTAGCCGACCACGCCGGCGCCGAGGACCGCCGTCAACGCGATCCCGTGCCCGGCGTGACCGTCGGCGAGACCGCTCGCGTGGCCCATCAGGAGCATCCCGGACATGACGACCGCCGAGAGCGCGCGGTGCACGTCCATCGGCTCGGCGCGGCGGCCGTCCGGTCGACGTCGGCGCATCACCGGCAGCGGGGCCAGGAGCAGGAGCACGGTCGCGGCGAGGATCGTCCACGCGGCACCGGCGTGCGCGACCGGCAGCACCATCGCGACGAGCATCACCGTCGCGGGCACGATCACGCCCGGACGCGGGCGGTAGCGGTCCCCGACGATGCAGCACACCGACGCGAACTGCGGCACGACGAGCATCGCGTCGGCGACGGTCTCGTGCACGGCGGTCATGTCGGGCGGTGGGTCCGGTGCGGCTGGAGCCGGACGGTCAGTCCTGCTCGACGCGCGCGGCGGCCTTGTCGGCGCGCTGCTGCTTCACACGGGCGTTCTCGGCGTGCACCTCGGCCTGGGTGGCGCGCTCGCGCACGAGCCACTCGGGCATCTCCTGCAGCAGCGCCTTGATCTCGGCGGTGGTCAGCGGTTCGTCGACGCCGGCGCGCGTGAGGCCCGAGATCGAGATGCCGAGCTTCTGCGCGACGACCGGGCGCGGGTGCGGGCCGTCGCGGCGGAGGTCCTCGAGCCACGCCGGCGGCGCGGTGCGGAGCTCGTCGAAGGCGGTGCGCGTGACGGGCTCCGCCTGGAACGACTCCGGGGCCGCCGTCAGCAGGATGCCGAGCTTCTTCGCAGCCGTCTCGGGCTTCATCGTCTGTTCCTGCGCCATGAGGACCAGGGTACGGCCCCTAAGCTCGGTTGCATGACCGCGGCACTCACCATCGCCTTCGTCCCGGGGGTCTCCCCCGCGAAGTGGGTCCGGGTCTGGCGGGAACGCCACCCGGACGCCGCCCTCGGCCTGCGCCCCATCGGGCACGACGAGGTCGACGACGCACTCACCGGCGACGCCGACATGGCCTTCGTCCGGATGCCCGTCGGCGCGCACCTCAACGCCATCCCGCTCTGGACCGAGACCGCCGTCGTCGCGATGCCGAAGGACTCCCCGCTCGCCGAGGGCGACGTCGTCACCGACGCCGACCTCGCCGACGTGCACGTCGTCGACGCGGGCCCCGTCCCCGCGGACGTCGCCGCGGCGCTCGACCTGGTCGAGGCGAACGTCGGGGTCGTCGTGCTCCCCCAGTCGCTCTTCCGCGCCGCCAGCCGCAAGGACCTGGTCTCGCGGCCCCTCGACGGCGCCGCCGGGACGCGCGTCGCGCTCGTGTGGCGGGACGCGGACGCCTCGGAGACGACGGACGAGTTCATCGGCGTGGTCCGTGGGCGGACCGCGAACAGCTCGCGCTCCGACCAGGACCGGCCGGGAGGCGCGTCCCGCGTCGACGACGACGCTACGGCCGGGGCGGACGGCCGGTCCGACGGCGGGGCCGGCTCGGCGCCCGGTGGCCGCGCCGGTTCCGGCGGGCGCGCCGGTTCGAGCAGTGGTTCCGGCGG
The DNA here is from genome assembly GCF_001705035.1 of Curtobacterium sp. UCD-KPL2560. Taxonomy (GTDB): domain Bacteria; phylum Actinomycetota; class Actinomycetes; order Actinomycetales; family Microbacteriaceae; genus Curtobacterium. Next base: position 3,376 of record NZ_MCIG01000111.1, read on the forward strand.
CCGTGCGGGTTCCGGCGGCGGTTCCGGTGGCGGCAAGGCCAGCGCGAAGCAGACCGGCGGCGGCAAGGCCGGCGGCAAGGGTGCGCGGAAGCCCCGCGGCGGCGGCCGTCCGGGCACGCAGCGCCTCGGGAACGGGAAGCCGAAACGCGGATCCAAGGGCAACCGGTGACCGAGACGCGACTGGTCCCGATGCCGGCCGACCGGCTGCCGGGCTGGCTCGACCGGACGATGACCGAGTACGTCCGGTCGCGGATGCGCGCCGGGGAGTCGCGCGAGCGGGCCGAGGCGAACGCCCAGCGGTCCACCGAGCAGTGGTTCCCGGACGGCACACCGCTGCCGGAGCACTTCGTGTGGGACGTCGTCGACGAGCAGGACGAGGTCGTCGGGTTCCTGTGGATCGGCCCCTTCACGGTCGGCGGGTCCGAGTGGTGGGTCTTCGACGTGGAGATCGACGAGCCGTACCGACGCCGCGGGCACGCGCGCCGGGCGCTCGAGGCCGCGCAGCGCCTCGCGGCGGAGCACGGGGCGACGAGCATCGGGCTGAACGTCTTCGGCTACAACACGGGCGCGCAGGACCTGTACGCGCAGCTCGGCTACCGCGTCACGGCGACGCAGATGCAGCTGCCGCTGGGCTGAGGCGGTCCGTCGTCGGGGTGCTGCGGCGGCGGCGCTCGCTGCTGTGGGGTCCGCGGCGGTGTCGGGTGTCAGGACCAGACGCCGGAGGTCCCGCGTCGGTGGCTGCCGACCAGGTGCGTGTCGACGATGCCGAGCGCCTCCATGAGGGCGTGCATCGTGGTCGGCCCGACGAAGGCGAACCCGCGCTTCCGCAGGGCCTTCGACAGCGCCGTCGACTCCGCGCTCGTCGTCGGCACCTCGTCGATCGTCCGCGGCGCCGGCGTGGTGTCGGGGCGGAAGGACCAGACGAGGTCCGCGAGACCGCCGTCGGCGCGGAGGGCCACCGTGGCGTTCGCGTTCGTGATCGTCGCCGTGATCTTCGCCCGGTTCCGCACGATGCCGGCGTCGCCCATCAGGCGTTCGACGTCGTCGTCCCCGAACGCGGCGACGGTGTCCGGGTCGAAGTCCGCGAAGGCCGCCCGGAACGCCGGACGCTTCGCCAGGATCGTGCGCCAGGACAGTCCCGACTGGAACGCCTCGAGGGACAGGCGCTCGAACACGCCCCGCTCGTCGCGCACGGGCACGCCCCACTCGGTGTCGTAGTAGTCCCGGAGCAGCGGGTCCGTCGCGGCCCACACCGGGCGAGCCAGTCCGTCCGCACCGACGACGAGGCCCGAGGGGATGCTGGCGGGGGCGCTGTCGTCCGAGGTGCTCACGGTCCCATCCTCGCGGGTACGTCCGACGCGCGTCGCACGGTCAGGCGTCGCCGCCCGGTGCACGGTCGGGAGCCCCGGCCCGGTGCTCGGTCGGGCGTCGCCGCCCGGAGCGGTCGCTACTCGGTCGGCGGTCCGACCCGCATCACGTCCTGGTCCATCCAGACGTACTCCCAGCGGTGGCCGTCCGGGTCGGTGAAGCTGCGCTGGTACATGAAGCCGAGGTCGGTCTCGGGCCGGTCCTCGTCGCCGCCCGCCATCACCGCGGCGTCGACGATGCGGTGCACCTCGTCCTTCGACGCCGCGCTGAGCGAGTTGATCACCTCGATGGAGCCGCGGTCGGCGATCGTCTTGTCGGTGAACTCCCGGAACTTCGCGTGCGTGAGGATCATCACGTACACGGTGTCGCTGACGACGACGCAGGCCGCGGTCTCGTCGGTGAAGTCCGGGTTGATCGAGTAGCCGAGCGCCTCGTAGAACGCCTTCGAGCGGTCGAGGTCGGCGACGGGGAGGTTGATGAACACCATCTGGTCCACGGGCGGGTCCTTTCGTCAGGATCAACCTGGCCCGACTCCCCCGCCGGCGCAACCGTTCCGGCTCGGTACGGCCGGTCCACAGCGGACATCGGCCCTCAACGACGCGAATCCCCGGGCGCGCGCTTGCTGCAGGACATCCGGGGATCACTTCCAGCCGAGCAGCACCCGACCGACATGTCAATGCTAGCGCCCGGGCACCCGGTCAACCGAGCGACCGGCCGCGGTGCCCGTCCCGCTCGCTAGGATCTGCCCATGAGCGATCCGGTCACCGACACCACGACGCGCCCCCGTCGGATCCTGGTCCTCAACGGACCGAACCTCGACGTGCTCGGGCGGCGTGACCCGGCCCAGTACGGCACCGTCACCCTCGCCGAGATCGAGGCGATCGTGCACACCGAGGCTGCGGTGCACGACCTCGAGGCGGACTTCCGGCAGACGAACCACGAGGGCGTGCTCGTCGAGTGGCTGCACGAGGCGCTCGACGACTTCGTCGGGGTCGTCGTCAACCCGGCCGCGTACGCGCACACCTCCGTGGCGCTGCACGACGCCGTCGAGGCCCTGACGGTCCCCGTCGTCGAGGTGCACCTGTCGAACACGTGGAAGCGCGAACCGTTCCGGCACGTGGACCACGTCGCGACCGCCGCGACAGCGGTCATCGCCGGCGCGGGCGCCGACGGCTACCGCCTCGCGGTCGCACACGTCGCGTCGCTCCTCGACTGAGCCACACCCGGACGGGAGGCGCGTGGCGGGCCCGCACCGCGCCTCCCGTCCGTCGCGCACCGCGTTGACGCGCCCGGTGTCCTCTGCTGAGGGACCGGGGTCCTCGCGGCTAGAAGTCGGCCGGTCGCCGCACCTCGGCCGCGCCGGCCGCCGCGAACCCACCACGGACGATCGGGAGCGCCCGTCGCACCGCTTGGTCGATCCGGAGCTCGAGGTCGACGCTCGCGACGTCGTACCCGCCCTCGCGCTTGGTGAAGTCACGCTCGTTGCCGAACACCCCGAGCGGCAGCGTCGTCGACTGGAAGAAGCCGAACAGCGGACGCATCTGGTGCTCGACGAGCAGCGCGTGCCGGTCACTCCCGCCGGTCGCGGTGAGCAGGACCGGGGTGTCGACGAGGTCGTACTGCCCGACCCAGTCGAAGAAGAGCTTGAACGCGCCCGAGTACGCGGCGCGGAAGGCCGGGCTGCCGACGACCAGGACGTCCGCGGCCTCGACGGTCTCGAGGGCGCGTCGGGTGCGCTCGGACATCGCCTCGCGGGACGGCGCCGCGGCGAGGTCGGCCAGCAGCGGGGCGACCTCGACGGTCTCGGTGCGTGCGTCCGGGAGCTCGGCCGCGAACCGCGCCACCGTCGCGGCCACGAGGGTGGAGGTGCGCGAGGGGTCGGAGGGGCTGCCGCTGACGCCGACGACGAGGGTTCCGCTCATGCCACCGATGCTCACACGCGGCCGCGCGCCCCGTCCGCGGTGTGACGGCATGTGTCGCCCGACGACCGCCGGGTGTGACGGCATGTGTCGGGTGCCAGCCGCCCGGCGTACCGTGCCGGGGATGCAGACGTTCCTGCCCTACGCCGACTTCCGTGCCTCGGCGGAGTTGCTCGACGACAAGCGGCTCGGCAAGCAGCGGGTCGAGACCCTGCAGGTGATGCGGGCGCTCACGCTGCCGGACTACGGCTGGCAGCACCACCCCGTGACGGCGATGTGGCGCGGGTTCCGTCCGGCGCTGATGGCCTACCAGGACGCGACGTGCCGGGTCTGGCTCGAGCGGGGGCACGCCGACACCTGCCTCGAGAAGACGCTGCTCGACCTGGCACGCATCCCGGAGGACCTCGCCGCGTACGAGCGCGGGGACTTCCCGGTGCCGGCGTGGAACGACGACCCCGCGGTGCACCGGTCGCACCGGTCGAAACTCGTGCAGAAGGCCCCCGAGCACTACCGGCCGCTGTTCCCGGACGTGCCGGAGGACCTCGACTACGTGTGGCCG
>NZ_MCIG01000112.1 GCF_001705035.1 Curtobacterium sp. UCD-KPL2560
GCTCGGGGTGGACGGGACGCGCGGTGGTCACGGCGGTGCGGTGGCCGACGGCGGCGGGCTCGGCGGCGGGGCTGGCGAACCCGGTGCCGGTGCCGGTGCCGGTGTGCTCGACGTCGGTGTGCTCGACGTCGGTGTCGAGGACGTCGCCGCGGTACAGCGCTCCTGGGCCGCCCTCGGCGAGGCGATCCGCGCGGGCGACCCGGCGGCGGTGTCGCTCGCGGCCGATGCCGGCACCGTGATGGGCAACGCGGTCGTGCTCATCGTCAACCTGCTCGACGTCGACCGGGTCGTGTTCGGGGGTCCGTTCTGGTCCGACATCGCCCCGGTCGCGCTGCCCGCCGCCCGCGAGGCCGTGATCGGTTCCCGGAACCTCGTCCCGAAGCACCCGATCGCGGTGCAGGACAGTGGTCGGGGTGCGGACGTCGCGGCGGTCGGAGCGGCGTGCCTCGTGCTCGACGCCGCACTGTCCCCGCGGGCGAGCGCGCTGCTCATCCGGCACTGACCCCGCTCGCCGACCGCAGCGCGGTCGCGCGCGAGCGCGGGCTCGGGCGCGCGGGCTCGGTTCGGTTCGGCAGCGCCGAGCGACTTCTCCGACGTCGAACGACAGCGGACGAGTCGCTCGCCAGCGCTCGGCGCCGACCCGCCGGCCCCGTGCGACATCGCGGACGTCGGACGACAGCGGCGGTGTCGCTCGCAACCTCGCAACCCCGCGACCCCGCAACCGCGCAACCGCGCAACCCCGCGACCCCGCGACCCCGCACGACCGAACCCACCCCGCACGACCACCGATCCGACGCCCATCCGTGACCCGCACCCCTTGACACGGATTAAGTCCACACGCTGTACTAATCCTGCGCGCGGGTGACGGAGCCCGCGGACATCCCGTGCAAAGGAGCACCGATGAAACGCCGCACCCGCATCATCGCCGGCCTCGCAGCCGTGGCAGTCGCCGCGGTCGGGCTGGCTGGCTGTTCCAGCTCGGGGTCCGCCTCGAGCGACACGATCAAGATCGCCTACCAGAAGTACGGCGCCTTCCAGCAGCTCGACGCCCAGATGAAGGAGGTCAAGACCGAGTACGAGAAGGCCAACCCCGGCAAGACGGTCACGCTCGTCCCGATCCAGGCCCAGGGCAACGACTACTACACGAAGCTCGCGCTCATGAACAAGGCGCCCGCGACCGCTCCGGACGTCATGTACGAGGACACCTTCCTCATCAAGTCCGACGCCGAGGCCGGCTACCTGCTGCCCCTCGACGACTACGTGGCGAAGTGGAAGGACTGGGACCAGTTCTACGACAACGCCAAGCAGGCCGGACAGGGTGACGACGGCAAGATCTACGGCGTCTCGATGGGCACCGACACCCGGGCGCTCTGGTACAACAAGGACATCTTCGCCAAGGTCGGCCTGCCCGTCCCGTGGGAGCCCAAGACCTGGGACGACGTGCTCGCCGCCGCGAAGACCATCAAGGAGAAGGACGCGGGCGTCATCCCGTTCAACATCTACTCCGGCAAGGCGCAGGGCGAAGCGTCCACCATGCAGGGATTCGAGATGCTCCTGTACGGCGCGGAGGGCAACGGCAACACGCTGTACAAGGACAAGAAGTGGGTCGTCGGCTCGAAGCAGTTCCAGGACTCGCTGCAGTTCGTCGAGGACGTGTACCAGGGCGGCCTCGGCCCGACCCCGCAGCAGGCGCTCGACACGAACGTCGGCACGACCATCACGCAGACGTGGCTGCCGCAGGGCAAGCTCGCGATCGACCTCGACGGCTCGTGGCAGTCGGGCTCGTGGCTCGAGTCCGGCACCGCTCCGTGGAAGCAGTGGAACGACGTGATGGGGCAGGCGCCCTTCCCGACGCAGAACGGCCAGGAGCCGGGCTACAACTCGATGTCCGGCGGCTGGACGCTCGCGGTGGGCAAGAACTCGAAGAACCCGAAGGCGGCGTTCGACTTCATCTCCACCTTCCTGAGCAAGGACGGTTCCCTGAAGTACGACACCGAGAACAGCCAGATCGCGGTCCGGAAGGACGTCGCCGAGGACCCGACGTACACGGGTGCGAACCCGACGTTCTCGTTCTTCTCGGGGCTGGTGCAGCACACCAACTTCCGTCCCGCGACGAGCGACTACTCGCAGGTCTCGAACGCGATCCAGGTCGCGATGGAGTCGGTGATGACCGGGCAGCAGACACCCGCCCAGGCCGCGAAGGCCTACGACCGCTCGGTCCAGCAGGTGGTCGGCGAGAAGAACACCGTCGACGCCGGGTAGCGGCGCGAGCCGTCGACGGACTGGAGGCGCGGACCACCGCGTGCACCGCGCCTCCAGTCCGTCCCTCCCCACCTTCGCAACCCCTGGCGCACCCGGAAGGCAACCACCGTGTCAACCACCCCCCTCGCGCCGACGCTGTCGGCGCCCGGTGCGCCGAAGCGCACCGACCCGCCGACGCCGCGTCGGCGGCGCACCCTGCGGCAGGCGAGCCGAGCGGTCCCGCTGCTGCCGGCCGTGGTCCTGCTCGTCGTCTTCCTGCTCGGCCCCGTCGTCTCGTCGTTCTCCGGGTCCTTCACCAACTCGGCGCTGACCGGCGCGAGCGCTGCGAACCAGCAGTTCGTCGGCCTGCAGAACTACGTCGAACTGTTCCAGGACCCGGACTTCCCGAAGTCCGTCGTCCTCACGATCGTGTTCCTGCTCGCCTCGGCGGTCGTCGGCCAGAACGTCCTCGGACTCGGGCTGGCGCTCCTCATGCGCAGCGCGAACCGGGTCGTCCGCGCGGTCGTCGGCACGTTCGTCGTCGCGGCGTGGGTGCTGCCGGAGATCGTGGCGTCGTTCGCGGCGTACGCGTTCTTCAACGACACCGGCACGCTCAACACGGTCCTGTCGTCGATCGGGATCACCGGGGCGAACTGGTTGTACACGTACCCGATGGTCGCCGTCGTCCTGGCGAACATCTGGCGCGGCACCGCGTTCTCGATGCTCGTGTACTCCGCCGCCGTGCAGGAGGTCCCCGAGGAGATCACCGAGTCGGCCGAGATGGACGGTGCGGCCGGGTGGCAACGGCTCGTCTACATCACGCTGCCGGTGATCCGGCGGTCCATCTCGACGAACCTCATGCTCACGACGCTGCAGACCCTGTCGGTGTTCACGCTCATCTTCGTGATGACCGGCGGCGGCCCGGGCACGAACTCGTCGACGCTGCCGATCCTGGCGTACCAGGAGGCGTTCAAGTTCTCGCAGCTCGGCTTCGGGACCGCGATCGCGACGATCCTGCTCGTGGTCGGTGCCGTGTTCTCGATCATCTACATCAAGGCCCTGAAGCCGGAGGTCGACTGATGGCCGTCACCATCCCCGACCACCCCGTGTCGAACGTCACGCGCTCGGTCACCGCCCCGGGCTCGCTGCACATGACGTCGCCGCGCGGCCGCACCATGCGCTGGGTGTCGAACGTCGTGCTGCTCGTCATCGCGGTGTGCTTCGCGGTGCCGCTGCTCTGGCTCGTGCTCGCCTCGTTCGACACGCAGGCGTCGCTGTCCGTGAAGCTCCCGACGCAGTTCACGCTCGACAACTTCACGAAGGTGCTCACGCCCGAACTGTCGTTCATCCCGCTCGGCAACAGCCTGCTGCTCTCCGGCGGCACCGCGGTCGTCACGGTCGTCGTCGCGATCCTCGCCGCGTACCCGCTGTCCCGCTACAAGATGCGCGTCAACAAGCCGTTCCTGTACAGCATCCTGTTCGGCACCGGTCTGCCGGTCACCGCGATGATGGTGCCCGTGTACGCACTGTTCGTGTCGCTCAACCTGATCGACAACGTGTGGGGCTGCATCTTCTTCCTCGCCGCCACGAGCCTGCCGATGGCGATCTGGATGGCGAAGAACTTCATGGACTCGGTGCCGATCTCGCTCGAGGAGGCCGCGTGGACCGACGGCGCCTCGATGTTCACCACGCTGTGGCGGATCGTCATCCCGCTCATGCGCCCGGGCATCGCGGTCGTGTTCATCTTCGTGTTCATCCAGGCGTGGGGGAACTTCTTCGTCCCCTTCGTCCTGCTGCTCTCGCCCGACAAGGTGCCCGCCGCCGTGAGCATCTTCAACTTCTTCGGGCAGAACGGAGCCGTCGCGTACGGGCAGCTCGCCGCGTTCTCGATCGTCTACTCCGTGCCCGTCATCGCCCTCTACGTCCTCGTCTCGCGCGGCCTCGGCGGGGCGAACGCCCTCGCCGGCGGCATCAAGGGCTGACACTCGCCTCCCTGCTGGAAAGGAACCACTCCATGCACCACGACGAACCGCTCGTCGAAGCCCGGATCGCCCGACTCGTCCGCGACCGGATCGACCCCGCCGTCCTGCGGCGGTCGGCCCCGGTCACGATCGACGCGTGGCAGGTCCCCGGCGAACCCGTCCCGTTCGCCGAGGCCGTCGCGGCCGAGTACACGCCGTTCCGGGTCGGCGACGCCTGGGGTGGACGACCGTGGGGGACGACCTGGTTCCGGGTGCGCGGGACGGTGCCCGCCGACTTCGGCACCGACCCCGGCACGACCGCCGAGCTGCGGGTCGACCTCGGGTTCTCGGGGCGCCAGCCCGGGTTCCAGGCGGAGGGCCTCGCCTGGCGTCCGGACGGCACGACCGTGAAGGGCATCGAGCCGCTCAACGACACCGTGCCGCTCGAGGTCGGGGCGGGCGGCACGTTCGAGCTCTACGTCGAGGCGGCCGCGAACCCGGACATCGGCGGCGACCACTTCCAGGGTGCGACGCCGCTCGGGTCGCGGGCCACCGCCGGCACGGAGCCGATCTACCGGCTCCGTGCCCTGGAGCTCGTCGAGCGCGACGACATGGTGTGGGAGTTGCAGCAGGACGTCCGGGTGCTCCGGGGTCTGATGGCCGAGCTGCCGACCGACGGCACCCGCGGGGCCGACCTGCTCCGCGTGCTCGAACGGGTCGCCGACGCCCTGGACCCCGACGACGTCGCCGGCACCGCCGCGGCGGCGCGGGAGGTCCTCGCGCCCGCCCTCGCCGTGCCCGCCAGCGCCGCCGCGCACCGGGCGATCGCCGTCGGGCACGCCCACATCGACTCCGCCTGGCTCTGGCCGGTGCGCGAGACGGTGCGGAAGTGCGCGCGCACGTTCTCGAACGTCCTCGACCTGATGGACCGCGACCCCGACTTCACCTTCGCGTGCTCGTCGGCGCAGCAGTACGCCTGGATCCGGGACGGCTACCCGTCGATCTGGGCACGGATCACGCAGCGCGTCGCCGAGGGACGCTGGATCCCGGTCGGCGGCATGTGGGTGGAGTCGGACACGAACCTGCCCGGCGGCGAGGCCCTTGCCCGCCAGTTCGTCGCGGGCAAGCGGTTCTTCCTCGAGGAGTTCGGCGTCGACACCCCCGAGGCGTGGCTACCCGACTCGTTCGGCTACACCGGCGCCCTGCCCCAGATCGTCCGTGCCGCCGGCTCGAAGTGGTTCGTGACGCAGAAGCCCTCGTGGAACGAGACGAACGTCATCCCGCACACCTCGTTCCACTGGGAGGGCATCGACGGCTCGCGCGTCCTGACCCACCTGCCCCCGGCCGACACGTACAACTCGGACGTCTCGGCGGCCGACCTGCACCGCGGTGAACGGCAGAACAAGGAGCGCGGCGTCGCGAACACCTCGATGCTGCTGTACGGCTTCGGCGACGGCGGTGGTGGCCCCACGCGTGAGATGGTCGCCGCGGCCCGCCGGCAGCACGACCTGGACGGGTCGCCCCGGGTCGACCTCGGGACCCCGGCGCAGGTGTTCGAGGAGCTCGAGCGCGCGCTGCCGACCCCCGCGGTGTGGTCCGGGGAGATGTACCTCGAGTTCCACCGCGGGACCTACACGTCGCAGATCCGCACGAAGCAGGGCAACCGCCGCTCCGAGCACCTGCTCCGCGAGGCCGAGACCTGGGCCGCGACCGCCGCGGTCCGGCACGGCACCGAGTACCCGTACGACGCACTCGAGTCGGTGTGGCACACGGTCCTGCTCCAGCAGTTCCACGACATCCTGCCGGGGTCGTCGATCGCGTGGGTCTACGAGAACGCCGAGGCCGAGTACGCCCGGGTCGCCGCCGTGCTCGAGGAGCTCATCGGCAGCGCGACGAGCGTGCTCGCGACCGGCGGCGGCACCGCCGACGGCGGTCAGGTGGTGCGCTTCAACGCCGCGCCGGTGGCGGCGGACGGAGTGACCGCGCTGGGAGGTGCGCCCGCCGACGCGGCGCGACCCGTGCCTCCCGTCCGACACGGCGACCACCTGGTGTTCGACACCGGCGTCGTCACCGCGACCATCGACGCGGACGGCCACGTCGTCTCCCTCGTCGAGCACCGGTCCGGTCGGGACGCGGTCGCCCCCGGGGCCGTCGCCGCGCAGTACACGGTGTTCCGCGACACCCCGAACCAGTGGGAGGCGTGGGACATCGACCGCGCCTACCAGCGGAACGGGACCGTGCTCGCGGCCGCGTCGGTCACGGTCGAGGGCGACACCGTCGTCGTCGAGCGGCCGTTCGGGTCCTCGTCGATCACCACGCGGTACTCGGCGGTCGTCGGGCAGCCGGAGCTGCTCGTCGAGACCGAGGTCGAGTGGCACGAGCGGCAGAAGCTCCTCAAGCTCGCGTTCCCGCTCGACGTGCGGGCGGCCGCGGCGTCGAGCGAGATCCAGTTCGGGCACATCGACCGGCCGACGCACCAGAACACCTCGTGGGACATGGCCCGATTCGAGACGTCCGCGCACCGCTGGGTGCACGTCGCCGAGCCGGGGTTCGGTGTCGCGGTCGCGAACGACTCGACCTACGGGCACGACATCACCCGCTCGACCCGTCCGGACGGCGGGACCACGACGCTCGTGCGCGAGTCGCTCCTGCGCGCGCCGACCTTCCCGGACCCGCACGCCGACCAGGGGCACCACGTGTTCCGCACGGTGCTGCGCGTCGGCGACTCGGTGCTCGACGCGGCGGACTCCGGCTACCGGCTCAACCTGCCGGTGCGCGCCGTGCCGGGCTCGGCCACGGTCGAGCCGCTCGTGACGGTGTCGTCGCCGCAGGTGTTCGTCGAGGCGGTCAAGCTCGCCGAGGACCGCTCGGGCGACGTCGTCGTGCGGCTGTACGAGGCGACCGGCGGCCGTGCGGCGGACGTGGGCGTGGACCTCGGGTTCGACGTCGCGGCGGTCGAGCGGGTGGACCTGCTCGAGCGGCCGCTGGGGTCGGGGTCGTGGGG
>NZ_MCIG01000113.1 GCF_001705035.1 Curtobacterium sp. UCD-KPL2560
GACCACCGGCACCGTGCTCGGGGCGGCGACGTGGTTCCGGGACGCGCAGCAGCGCGGGCGGTCGTCCGAGCGGGTCCGGTCTTCCTCCACAGGGCCGTCGGACTGGAGGCCCGTCCACAGTCCGCCGCACCGGCGCGCGTCCGACGGTGGGTCGCGCCGAGCATGGGTGCGTGCCCACCACGGATCCCCCCACCACAGACCCGCCGACCACAGACCCGCCGGCCACAGACCCGCCGGCCACAGACCCGCCGACCACAGCCCCGCCGGCCGCGGTCCGACCCGCCGCGGTCCGACCCGGTGCGGCCCGACCGTGGGCCGATGCCGTCGCGTCCGTCGTCGGCCTCCTCCTGCCGGTCTCGTGCGTGGTCTGCGGCGCACCCGACCGTGCGGTGTGCCGGGCCTGCCGTGCCGCCGTCGACGCCCTGCCGCAGCGCCGTCGCCTCGTCGCCGGCGTCCGACTCGACGCCGCCCACGGGTACGAGGGGGCGGTGCGGACCCTCGTCCTCGAGCTGAAGCTCCGCGGCCGGGTGGACCTCGCCGGGGTGCTCGCCGCACGGTTCGGCGCCGTCGTCGGAGCGGCGCTCGCATACTCCCCGGGCGCCGTCCTCGTCCGCGTGCCCCCGTCCCGCTCCGGGCGCCGGCGCCGCGGGTTCGACCCGGTGGTCCTGCTGCTCGCCCGGGCCGGGGTCCGGCGACCGCCCGCGCTGCTGCGCGTCCCGGAACCACGTCGCCGCCCCGAGCACGGTGCCGGTGGTCCGCGCGGCCGGGCGCACGGCCAGAAGGAACGGTCCGCCACCGAACGCGTCGCCGCGACCGTGGGGACGCTCCGTGCGCCGACCCGGCTGCGCGGTCGCGACGTCGTGCTGGTCGACGACGTGGTCACGACGGGCGTCACGATGGCCGAGGCCGTCCGCGCCGTGCGTGCTGCCGGCGGACGGGTCGTGCGCTGCGTCGCCCTCGCCGAGGTCGAGGGATGACCGACGATGCCGGCGGCCGGTGTCCGCGCCGGGGCCGGGTGCCGTCGCACGAGGCGGACGGCCGGTGTCCGCGCCGGGATCGGGGGATGCCCGACCTGGACTGCGGCGAGTGTCCGCGGTCCGGTCCCCGCCGGGGTGGACGCCGGGTGTCGCCTGGGTGTCCGGTGGGTGTCCGGGCCGACCCGCCGAGGGGTGGTGACGGCCCGGCTGCCGGGGGTCTAGCCTCGCGGCAAGGCGTTCGGGATCGCCGGATGGAGGCGACGCGCCGAAGTACGGATGGGAGCCGCCACATGGACGTGACGATCACGGGCCGGAACGTCGGGGTCACCGATCGATTCCGCACCTACGTGGAACAGAAGTCCGAGAAGATCGACGTGCTCGCCGACCGCGCCCTCGCCTTCGAGGTGCGCCTCAGCCGCCACAACGAGAAGTCCGGCGGGTCCGGGGGAGAGGACCGCGTCGAGCTGACGCTGATCGGTCCCGGCCCCCTGGTGCGGGCCGAGTCGGCCGCATCGGACAAGTACGCGGCGTTCGACCTGGCCTTCGCGCGGATCACCGAGCGGCTGCGCCGGGCCCGCGACCGCCGCAAGGTGCACCGTGGCCGCCACCGCCCGACCTCGGTCGCCGAGGCCGCCGGCTCCGGGTTCGAGCACATGGACGTGACGCCCGCGGACGGCAAGCTCATCGAGACCGTCGCGACCGGAGCCGTCCCGGTGGTCGAGGCCGACCGTGACCACGACGACGACGCCGAGGTCTACTCGCCCGTGGTCATCCGCCGGAAGGTCTTCGAGGAGGGCCCGATGACCGTCGACGACGCGCTCTACCGGATGGAACTCGTCGGACACGACTTCTACCTGTTCGTCGACGCCGAGACCCAGCGCCCGAGCGTGGTCTACCGGCGCAAGGGCTGGGACTACGGCGTGATCGGCATCGCCGAGCCGGGCAGCGGCGCCGCCGACGCCGAGGCACCGCGCGAGGCGACCACCGCCGTCGCCTGACGCACCACCACCCACCGTGTGCGCGGTCCGCCCCCGCGGGCCGCGCACACCCGCGTCCCTCCCAGCGCGGGCTTCCGGCGGGTTGCTAGCATGACTGGCTGTTCGGCTCGCGCAGGTCGCGCGCGACGACCCCGTAAGGAGCTCACGTGGCAAACGTGCTGGAGAAGGTCCTCCGCATCGGCGAAGGGCGCACCCTCCGTCGGCTGAAGGCGTACGCCTCGGCCATCAACGACCTCGAGGACGACTTCTCGAGCCTCACGGACGAGGAGCTCCAGGGCGAGACCAAGGAGCTCCGCGAGCGCTACGCCAACGGGGAGACCCTCGACGACCTGCTGCCCGAGGCGTTCGCCGCGGTGCGGGAGGCGGCGAAGCGCACCCTCGGCATGCGGCACTTCGACGTGCAGCTCATGGGCGGCGCGGCCCTGCACCTCGGCAACATCGCCGAGATGAAGACCGGTGAGGGCAAGACCCTCGTCGCGACCACGGCGGCGTACCTCAACGCCATCCCGTCGCGCGGCGTGCACGTCATCACGGTCAACGACTTCCTCGCGTCGTACCAGTCCGAGATCATGGGCCGCGTCTTCCGTGCGCTGGGCATGACCACGGGCTGCATCATCGCGAACCAGTCCCCGGCCGAGCGCCGCGAGCAGTACGCCGCCGACATCACCTACGGCACGAACAACGAGTTCGGCTTCGACTACCTGCGCGACAACATGGCGTGGCAGTCGTCCGACATGGTGCAGCGCGGTCACTTCTTCGCGATCGTGGACGAGGTCGACTCGATCCTCATCGACGAGGCCCGCACGCCGCTCATCATCTCCGGCCCCTCCTCGGGCGAGGCGAACCGCTGGTTCACCGAGTTCGCGTCGATCGCCACGCGGCTCATCCCGGGCGAGGACTACGAGGTCGACGAGAAGAAGCGCACCGTCGGCGTCCTCGAGCCCGGCATCGAGAAGGTCGAGGACTACCTCGGCATCGACAACCTCTACGAGTCGGCGAACACCCCGCTCATCTCGTTCCTCAACAACTCGATCAAGGCCGTCGCCCTGTTCAAGCGCGACAAGGACTACGTCGTGATGAACGGCGAGGTGCTCATCGTCGACGAGCACACCGGCCGCATCCTCATGGGCCGTCGCTACAACGAGGGCATCCACCAGGCGATCGAGGCGAAGGAGGGCGTGGAGGTCAAGGCCGAGAACCAGACCCTCGCGACCGTCACGCTGCAGAACTACTTCCGCCTGTACCAGAAGCTCTCCGGCATGACCGGTACCGCCGAGACCGAAGCGGCCGAGTTCATGTCGACGTACAAGCTCGGCGTGGTCCCGATCCCGACGAACCGGCCGATGCAGCGCATCGACCAGACCGACCTCGTCTACAAGAACGAGAAGGCGAAGTTCGAGCAGGTCGCGGTCGACATCGCCGAGCGGCACGAGAAGGGCCAGCCGGTCCTCGTCGGCACCACGAGCGTCGAGAAGTCCGAGTACCTGTCGAAGCTCCTCGCGAAGAAGGGCGTCAAGCACGAGGTCCTCAACGCGAAGAACCACGCGCGTGAGGCCGCGATCGTCGCGCAGGCGGGTCGCCTCGGCGCCGTGACGGTCGCGACGAACATGGCCGGCCGTGGTACCGACATCATGCTCGGCGGCAACTCGGAGTTCCTCGCGGTGCAGGAGATGCACGCCAAGGGTCTGTCGCCGACCGAGACCCCGGAGGAGTACGAGGCCGCCTGGGACGAGGTCTTCGCCGAGGTCAAGAAGACCGTCGAGGAAGAGGGCGACAAGGTCCGCGCAGCCGGCGGGCTGTACGTCCTCGGCACCGAGCGTCACGAGTCGCGCCGCATCGACAACCAGCTCCGTGGCCGTTCCGGTCGTCAGGGTGACCCGGGCGAGAGCCGCTTCTACCTGTCGCTGACCGACGACCTGATGCGCCTGTTCAACTCCGGTGCGGCCGAGAGCCTCATGGGCCGGTCGAACGTGCCGGACGACATGGCGATCGAGAACAAGCTCGTCAGCCGCGCGATCCGCTCCGCACAGGCGCAGGTCGAGGGCCGCAACGCCGAGATCCGTAAGAACGTCCTCAAGTACGACGACGTCCTGAACCGGCAGCGCGAGGCGATCTACAGCGACCGCCGCCACATCCTCGAGGGTGACGACATCCACGAGCGTGCGCAGACGTTCCTGAAGAGCGTCGTCGACGACGTCATCGACACCCACACGGGCGAGGGCTCGCCGGACGACTGGGACCTCGACGCGATGTGGACCGAGCTCGGGACCCTGTTCCCCATCTCGATCTCGATCGACGAGGTCATCACCGAGGCGGGCTCGAAAGGCAAGGCCTCGCGCGAGTTCCTCGGTCGGGAGATCCTCTCGGACGCGAAGCTCGCGTACCAGAAGCGCGAAGAGCTCCTCGGTGAGGAGGCCATGCGTGAGCTCGAGCGTCGCGTCGTCCTCTCGGTGATCGACCGCCGCTGGCGCGACCACCTCTACGAGATGGACTACCTCAAGGACGGCATCGGCCTCCGTGCGATGGCCCAGCGCGACCCGCTGGTCGAGTACCAGCGCGAGGGCTACGCCCTGTTCCAGAGCATGATGGGGCAGATCCGCGAGGAGTCGGTCGGCTACCTGTTCAACCTCGAGGTCCAGGTGCAGTCCGACGGCGACAACGCCGTGATCGCGGCCAAGGGTCTCGACGAGGGCGAGGCCACCGGCCTCGAGTACTCGGCACCGTCGATCGACGGCGAGGTCGAGGTCCGCGACGAGCAGGGGCGGCTGGAGCAGGCTGCCACCGCCCGCGCGCAGCAGGCCCAGGCCGAGGCCGAAGCCGAGGTCGTCGACGGCCCCGAGCAGGGGTCGGCCTTCGGCAACGCGGCGACCGCGTCGGGCCAGGCGGCCACGGCGAGCAACCGCGCCGAGCGGCGCCAGGCGGCCAAGAAGGGCTGAGCCGACCACTGACGGACGGGAGGCGCGGTGCCGGCTGGCACCGCGCCTCCCGTCCGTCGTCCACCCGGCGCACCGCGCCGGCTGACGGTCCGTCAGAGCACGCCGACGGCGGTGGCCTGCCACCGCCCCTTCCGGACCTCGAGGCGGAGCGCGACCGCGCGGGCGTGGCTGCGGGTGTGCACGACCACGACGGCTTCGGCCACCCCGGGCGCGGGCTCGCACACGCGCACGCCGCCGACCCGCAGCGCCGGGCGGGTCCGGGTGCGGCCGCCCAGGCTCCGGGACCGGGCCGCGAGCGCCGCACGCTGGAGCAGGTGGCGGTGGACGTCCTCGGTGATCCAGCGGGCGATGCTGTCGACCTCACGTCCGCCGGTGAGGACCTCGACGACGCACAGGCCGAGCGCGCGGGCCGCCGTCGACGGGTCGGGCAGCGCCGGCCGGGGCGGAGCGTGTGCGCCCGGCGTCTGCTCCGGCGGTGTCCGGACGGGGACGAGCGCCACCTCGGGTGGTGCCGGGTGCCCCGCCGGGTCGTCCTCGTCCTCGAAACGTCGCGCGTGTCCTGCCACCCCGGTCCCTCCCATGCCGTGAGCGTACGAATGCGTGCAACATGAGAAATACCAAACCCGCCGACTGTGGATGGACGACGGTTGTCCACAAGAGCGCGGACCTAGACTGTCGAGGTGTCGACCCTCAGTGACCTCGTCCTCGCGCAAGGCCGATCCTCCGAAGCGGACGTGGAGTGGCTCCACCTGCTCGTGGGGGACTGGCAGCTCCTCGCCGACCTGTCCTTCGCCGACATGGTCCTCTGGGTCCCGACCGCCCAGGAGGGCTCGTTCGTGGCCGTGGCCCACGCGCGCCCCAGCTCGGCGGCGACGCTCTTCTACCGCGACATCGTCGGTCAGGAGATCCGCGAGGAGTGGCGTGAGCAGATCACCGCGTGCTTCACGAGCGCGCAGGTCGTCGACTCCGCCGAACCCGACTGGTACGAGGACACCCCGACCCGGGTCCGCGCGATCCCGGTCCTCCGCCGCCTGAGCGCCCACAGCGCCGAGACGACCGAGCGGCCGATCGCGGTCGTCACCCGGCACTCCAACCAGGACGAGATGCGGACCCCGAGCCGCCAGGAGCTCAACTTCACCGCGGGCGCGAACGACCTGTTCGGCATGATCGCCACGGGCGACTTCCCCGACCTCGGGGCCCCGGCCGGTCCCCGCCGCGGTGCGCCCCGTGCCAGCGACGGGCTGCTGCGGCTCGACACGAACGGCACGGTCACCTTCGCGAGCCCGAACGGCCTCAGCGCGTTCAACCGGATGGGCTTCGAGGGGGAGCTCGAGCGGAAGTCACTGGCCGAGGTCACCACGGAGCTCATCGGTTCGAAGCTCGACGTCGACGAGTCCCTGCCGCTCGTCGTCACCGGGCGTGCTCCGTGGCGTGCGGACGTCGAGTCGAAGGGCGTCACGGTGTCGCTCCGGTCGATCCCACTCCGGGACCACGGGGAGCGCATCGGTGCGATCGTGCTGTGCCGCGACGTCACCGAGCTGCGGCACCAGGAGCGCGAGCTCATCACGAAGGACGCGACGATCCGCGAGATCCACCACCGCGTGAAGAACAACCTGCAGACCGTCGCGTCCCTGCTCCGGATCCAGGCACGGCGCACGCACTCCGACGAGGCCCGGACCTCCCTGCAGAACGCGATGCGTCGCGTCGCGGCGATCGCCGTCGTGCACGACACCCTGTCGACCGGCCTGAGCCAGAACGTCGACTTCGACGAGGTGTTCGACTCCGTGCTGAAGCTCGTGACCGAGGTCGCCGCGTCGCACAACACGACCGTCCGCCCGAAGAAGACCGGCGAGTTCGGCGTGCTGCCGTCCGAGGCCGCGACCCCGCTCGCGCTCGGGCTCACCGAGCTCGTCACGAACGCCGTCGAGCACGGGCTGGACGGCCGCGACGGCGAGGTGGAGATCGTGGCGAACCGCGCCGACGACCACCTCGACATCGAGGTCCGCGACAACGGTGTCGGCTTGCCGGAGGGCAAGGTCGGGTCGGGGCTCGGCACGCAGATCGTCCGCACGCTCATCCAGGGCGAGCTCGGCGGCACGATCGACTGGCACACGCTGACCGGCAGCGGCACCGAGGTCAGCGACGCTCTTCTACCGCGACATCGTCGGTCAGGAGATCCGCGAGGAGTGGCGTGAGCAGATCACCGCGTGCTTCACGAGCGCGCACCCAAGGACGGCGGTTGCGGAGCCCGACGACCATCGCGCACAGCCAGGTCGTGG